>CALLAE010000027.1 GCA_938002665.1 uncultured Saprospiraceae bacterium
TGTTTTTTATTGCATTAAATATTATACCTGGCTCCTTACCTTCAGCTTTTTTTCTTGCGTAATAGTTGGCTAGCTGTGGATCATATCGCATTGCAGATAGTATACAATTGGAAAGAAGAGCTTTGACTTTCTTATTTGCCATTTGACTTACTTTCATTCTCCCTATTCTTTTCCCAGAACTGTTAGGAAAAGGTGCGACTCCACAGTAGGAAGCGAATTTTCTGGCATCTTTGAAGGATTGAAAATTATTTGTTGTTGTTATTAAGTATGCAGCAGTAACTGGACCAATACCTGTTACTGATTTTACTAGATCATTTGTTTTAGACAATTCTTTATCAGACTGCAATACCTCTTCAATTTTAGAATTCACAGATTTGATTTGGCGAGAATATTCCTCAAGTAGTAAATTATTGTCTTCTTCCATTTCTAGATATAAACTTAAATCCATAAATCCCTTTTGCTCCTTCAAGGATGTTTTAACAGCACTTTGTTGTTTTATTAGGAAATTCCTTCTTGATAGAAGCTTCTTTAGCTTAGTTATAATAGGACTTAATGGTTTATTGGCTTTGATCGTATCTCTTTTTTCAAAGGCATAACGACATAAATCTTCTGAATCAATCTTGTCATTTTTGGCTCTCCTTAAGCCTAAAGATCTTGAGACTTTTAATGGGTTTTCTTCGATGCAATCGATTTCATTTACTGCCAGCCAATTAAAGAAAGGTTTAGAATAAGATCCAGTGTTCTCAAAACAGACAAACCACTGATCTAAAGTGACGTCAGTTCTAATTCTCAATAGCTTCAGCGCCGATAAAAAACCATCTTCATTGTTTTCAAACTGGCCTAAATAAATTGGTCTCTTATCACTCCAATAAGAAATATCAATAACAGATTTAGAAATATCACAACCGATAAAAAATGAATAATTAGACATAAACTTGTATAGTTTTAATAAGATTATAGGATTAACACTGATACCTTTAGTAGGCCCTAACACCTAAATTTCTACTTAGTGATTAATCAAGAATTGTAGCGGAGGACTGATTCGAGGCATAAGGCATAATCCTTAGACGAGCAGCTAGTTCACCTCCGCTACTTTTATCAACATTAATATGTGAAATCAACAAAAGAAAAAGAAGCAAAAAGAAAAATTATACATAGTAGTAATTGTAATGTGATTGAATAATTCTGATTACAATACTAAAGGACGAGTAGAGGGATTATAATAATTTAATAAACGTCTATGATGTATCCAATTAAGAACATATTTTCTATCATAAAGCATTTCATCCTGTTTCTTTTATTGGGACTCTATGCTTGCAAAAATAATCCCACTTATGAAGAACTGCTTGCTCTATGTCCATATGAAACCGAATTTGTCGGTCCTGGAAATTACTATCTGAAGGTTCCACTTGAAGTCCTACCTCACAAGAAGACTTATAAAAAAGGGGATACAATTACATTCAGAATGCTCTTTTCTGATACTATCTATGACCTTAATCATAAAAGAGATTACGTAATTAAGGATTTCCCTTTTCGGCCAGCTTTTAGTTTCTACAAAATAGAAAATGATGACTGGGTTTCCGCACTCAAACTAGATAATCCTGTTATAGCGGATTCCGTTTTTAATACACGGTTTGTTGGACCAGGCAACACAGGAGGAGTTAGTATAGCAGTTGATGTTAGGGGTGATACGCAGTACAAGGATGGTTTCTATAATTTTGAATTCCAGTTTGTAATGAATGTACCAGGTGTATATATATTGTTGGTAGGAGATGCGATAGAATCATTGAATGCTAGAGACTTGAGAGAAGGTTTATATCCTGAATATCAAGTAGATTTTGAAGACAAGTGTCCAGATGCGAATTATAGTATCAGAACAATTTTACAAGGCGACCCACACTACCTTGATTTCCCTGAGGAAGTACAATACTTGGATAGAGAGGTATTCTTTAATGACATAGAAGGAATAATAGAAGGAGATAATGAATTTTGGGGATATGGGCTATCTAAAGTTATAGCGGAGTGGTCTGGCATGTTTGCCTATGAGGTTGTGGAGTAGAAAATATGTAGAGAGCCGTCTTGGATGAAATCTGGGCGGCTCTATTTTAATTGGTACTTATCGGAACAATCGCATAGCATCGAGGCAACATGCCTCGACGAGCGAAAGAAGAGTGCGGCGGTTCTCCCTGTAGAGAGTTAGTGGGCAGCGCTGGCAATTCACAATTCATCATTTCCAAATTCATAATTCATAATTCATAATTCAAACTGCAGAAATTGAACTTAGGGGACAAGCGAATAGCATCGAGGCCACAAACAGGGTAGGTAAAATCTACAAAGGATACCTTGATAGTTAAAATACTGACTTCTGAGAATAATCACTGAGGCTCTCCAAAATATTCTGAGTTAAAAACAGAATTTCTTAATTAAAATCGTACTTTAGAAAAGCTGCTGTCTTAAAAGACCAATAGATTTAAGACAAAGGTCAAAAGGTATTAAATCAACTTTTATTCAACCAACAAAAACAGTAAAATGCATTATCTATCCTATCTAACTCACAATCGTGTGAGACCAATTTTTATTTTCCTCCTATCTGTGCTAATTTTTCCATTTGAATCGGTTACACAGTCCACCTGCACTTTTTCACGTAGCCAATTTAATAATCAGGCAAACTTAAACACCTTCAGAGATGTTTTCCCTGATTGCACTCATATCACTAATGATGTTGTGATTGTCAGTTCCAAATATTCTGATGTTAGTCCCTTAGCAGGCATTACACAAATTGATGGAAATTTAGTAATTGTAGGCACCCTGGAAGACGACCTTAATAGTCTAGTCGATATAGAAACTATAGGTGGCTATCTACAAATTGGACAAAATTTTAGTCTCACAGATGCTTCATCGCCATGGGCACTAACTTCTGTAGGAGGCAGAGTATGGATGGATAATAATCGCAACCTAACGTCTCTCGAGCATTTATCAAACTTAGAAACAGTAGGTGGAGATTTCATCTTGAGTCTGCATCATTCCTTAGCGGATCTAATGGGACTAGAGAGTCTAACCGAGATAGCAGGAAGATTTAATTTAGCTGCTAATAATGGCATGTCAACCTTAGATGGTGCTGAAAACCTAATAACTGCAGGAGCTATAAGCATTCAAGGTATGCAATCTCTGGTAGACCTAACGGCATTAGAAAATGCAACCGCTTTAGGTGGAGATCCCAGTCTTGGTTTTGGAGTGGATATCAGAAATAATCCTATGATTTCGGATTGTGCGGTAGGCTATGTATGCAATGCTTTCATCAACTTGGCAAGTGATGATATTGCGATAACTAATAACCTGGGCTCTGGACAATGTAATTCTAATGCTGAGGTAAGCCTGATCTGTGAAGATGGCGATGGAGATGGATATTTGCCTGCAGAAGATTGTGATGATACCAATCCAGCTGTGAACCCTGGAATGACAGAAGTTCCCTATAATGGCTTAGATGATGACTGTGACCCCACAACTCCTGACGATGACCTAGATGGAGATGGCTTTGGAATTGCAAATGATTGTGATGACAATGATGCAGATGTTAATCCTATTGCTGATGAAGTTTGTGATGGCGTCGATAACAATTGTGATGGCATTATCGATTCAGATACCTCTAACTATTGTGACGTTAGCTCTACGAGTAATGGCAATGAGTGGATAAGTAAAGTACGACTAATAGGTACTGTTCTAAATAATCCAACTGGTCCTGATAATGGTTACGGCGACTATACTGATTTGAGTGCAGAAGTTGAACTAGGAGCAAAAGAAAAGATAGAAGTATCTCCGGGATTCGGAGGTAATGACTACAAAGTCTATATGCAAGTTTGGGTAGATTGGAATCAAGATGGAGATTTTGACGATGCAAATGAAGAAGTGGTTAGATACAAATCGAAAAAAGGAAAGAATAAGAATTTTGATATACCGGCTGATGCTACAGCAGGTTGCACAACCATGAGAGTCTCTCTAAATCCTGACGGCTATGCTGATGACGCCTGTGAAGTCTTTTCTGAAGGAGAATATGAAGACTATAGTCTCACCATAATAGATCCTTCCGGTAATTATGTAGCCGAACAACCAAAAACTATAAATTCTGTATTAGTCGACAAACTACTTGAAAGTTCTAAACTCTATCCTAATCCAGCATGGAATAATATCACTCTTTCGTTTGCACAACAGCTAGAAGGTGATGTGCAGGTTACTATTGCTAACAGTATAGGTCAAGTAGTGTACAACAAAGACCTTAATGATTATGACCAATCTGAAATCCAAATAGGTGTGGATGATTACAATGCAGGTCTCTACTACGCTAGAGTAACTCTCTACCAAAAAACAGTCCTCATCAAACCATTTATGGTAATAAAATAGAATAAAATAAATCTTTAAGTATAAAGAGGCTGTCTCATAAAACATGAGTACAGCCTCTTTCTTTTTGTAAGCAGCCAATTACATTTCCACTCCCCTATCTTCAAGATTATTCAGTAAGCGCCTTGAGATATTTGTTCTTGAGGTAGATGCTTTTTAGAGTTGCAGTCTTTGTGAGGTCTGGATTCTGAAAATCGAAATGCTTTGTTACCTCTGTGTAGCTAGGCTAACTAGGGGTCAATAAATGTCTTTAACTAGTGCTGTGAAGTTATATGTAAACTAGTTGTCATCAGATCGATTTCCCAGTATATAGTTTACTATTTTCTAACTATGGCTATGAATTTGCAACATTTAAAGAAGTCTCCCTACCAAAACCCAAAAAACTAGACCAATGAAAAAATCTCTTACAACACTAGTATGTATATTCACTATTGCCTTATGCTATGCTCAAGATTGGGAGCGCTATGGCATCTTTGATGATTACGATCCTGGTACCTATGGATATTATGAGATTATAGGTGAGTTTTCCACTAGAAATTGTCCTTCAATGAAAGGTAGTTATGCAAAGTGGACTACTGATAGATCGATATACTTATATGAGACCATTGAAGTTGCAGGTTCTGATGACGATAGGGTCATGTTTTGGGAATATGATCTAGATCTTATGCAATGGAGATGTGTAGAGGAAAGAGATTTTTCATCTTATAGTTTTGGCACGAAAGGAATAGCCAATAAGAATAACTTTCCTGGTCCACGATCATCTACTGCTGCTACTTGGTTGGATTCAGACGGTAATATTTGGCTATTTGGCGGGCATGATAGATCGGCATCTTTTGATATCACCGGAGATCTTTGGAAATTTGATGTAACGAGCAAACTCTGGACTTTTGTTAATGGAGGAGAAGATGAAGTCGTTCATGGTGAAATTGGTCAACCCTCTTCAACAGCTTACCCACAAATAGAATTAGGTTTAAACAGCTCAAGAAATTTTTCGTTTACAGATAAGAATGGTGATTTAGTACTATTTAGAACTACAGGATCTCATCTAGGTAGCAAGAATGATGTTTGGCGATATAATATCGAAAGCAACAAATGGACCTGGTTAGAAGGAGGAGAAGACGCTGATTCAGATAATGGCATCGGTCATTCTATTAGAGCTAGCTGGACAGATGATGAAAATCTGTACTACTTTCTTGTAAAAAATCGCTTAGGCTATGGATGGTTTGTGTGGACCTTTGATAGTGATACTCATAAGTGGGAAAAAGAATTCTTAACTCATGAAAATGACAAGTTTCCTTTTAGGTCAGAAGCTGATAGTATTCACATGCCTGATATGTTAGATGTGAGTAGCTGGAATCAAGATGATGAATACATTTGGTTCTATGGAAGGTTGAATAGATACACAAACAATGCTATGGTGAGGTTCAATGTAAAGACACTTCAATGGGCATGGCTTGCAGGGTCCACATCATTACAGAACGGTATAATTTTTAGTAATTGTGAAACAAGAGGCTTTGCCTTTACAAAAGGTGAAAGTAGACCAATCAATCTTCCGCAAATAAGGCCGATGGCACTTACTTGGATGAAAAATGGGAAATTGTATTACGGCTTTGGTAATAAATATCCCAGAAAAAGCAAGTATGACGTATGGTCATTTGATACTGAGACTTACAATTTTACTTTAGAAGGTGGCAGGTCCAATCAGCTACTTAATGATTCCGAAAGCTGTCAAAGTGCCTTTGAAGTAAATGAAGTTGATACTATGTTATCTACGCCAGTACCTGAAAATCATGATTACAACGTAGGCATTATAAAGGTTGGAGAATTCTATTACCATTTTGATAATAGTAGGACCTTGTATCGTCGAAACTTCAAAACTGGTATCAATGAAATACTAAGAGAAAATCAACCAGCCAACCCTGGAGAGGTTGGTGTGGCGAGTGAGGAGGTATACCCCAATGAATTTCATGTGCTAGGAGTAAAAGAAAATATAATTTATATACTTAGTCCTCAAAGGTATAGGCTGTACACCTATGATATAGAAACTAACTTATTTACATGCATAAAGAATAGTGGCAGCAAAGAGGAAGGAAAAGTGGGAGAATTTAATGACGAAAATTTTCCTTCTCTTTTAGGTGCTATAAGGCCATGGATAGATAAAGATGGTAATCTAAATGTATTTGATGTACATGAAATTTGGAAATATGATCTAGAAAAAAATCAATGGGGTCTTATGATGAACTTTATGTTTTCATACATTGACAAGCCCCATTATGCTCATTCAAACCATCCCGCCAATAGCTGGGTTGATCAAGATAAGAACTTGTGGATATTCAATTTTTCTCTGTGGAAGTATGATCCTAGTATAAATAGTCTAGAACTAATGCGTCATGGTCTGCCTGAGGTATTTGACACAAGTTATAACGAACTGAGGCAATTCTCTATTTTTTCCAATCCTTCTCCAAGAAGAAAATTTCTGAATTGGAAAGATGACAAGGGGCGGTTTTGGTTAGCAAATGGAAGAGCATATAATGACAGTCATACTCAGACCTTAGCTTCAAATTCTTCACAGGTGTTTAATGATATTTGGATGTATGACCCAAGGATAAACTATTGGGTTTGGGCAGGAGGTGACAAAGGTCTTTTTGAAAGAAAGCATGATCCCATTTTCAGACAATTTGACAAAGAAGAGCCCATTACAAAAATTACGGCCGAAAAGCATAATACTTATGCTTTTAGCAATGAAAATAAACTAACAGTTGTAGAAAATTATGATGGTACAATCTGGAAGCTAGACTATACAGACTTGATACCTCAATATAATATTTTTAGAGGATCGGCTTACTATGACAAAGAAAATGATGGTTGTGATACACTTGATGATTCCTTTCACAATTTGCAGATAAGCGTGGATACGTACGATGGATTTACTTTTACAGATTCATTAGGGCATTACTCCTTGTTTTGTAATCATAGTGCATGTGATGTCACAGCAAACTATAACTTATCAGAGGAAGAATATTTTAAGATTACCCCTAAGGACACTTTGTTGGATTTCGGTGGTTATGGCAATATCTACAATTTAGACTATTGTGTAGAACCTACGGGCATGTATGATGACCTGAAGGTTATTATAAATTCTACGACACCACCGACTTTTGGTTTTGAGAACGAATATGAACTGATATGTACTAATAAGGGTACGACCCCAGTTTCTGGTGTAGTAAAACTATTCTTTAATAGAAATGAAGTCACGACAATAGGATTTGATAGTGATACCCTAGGAACGTCTATTTATTCTAATGAAGCTGAGGATACTATACAGTGGGCGACAGGTGTCATTCAACCTTTTCAATCCAGAAAATATGATGTGAGTTTTCTAATAAGACCCGCTATGATGGGTGATACTATAAATCTTCGCTCCGAGGTCTGTCTGGATTCTAGTTATCAAGAGCAGACAACTTATGACAATGAGTTTGTTCATAAAGCTATTGTCGTTAGTTCCTTTGACCCAAATGATAAGACCCTGCTAGAGGGAGAACTTTTACCTTTTTCAAAGGTGGGTGATTTCGTTCATTATCGAATTCGTTTTGAAAACACTGGAACTGCAAATGCTAGGTTTGTTGTTTTGAAAGATAATTTGGATGAAGAGTTCTATGACCTCAGTACTTTTACTCCTATATCCGCGAGCCATACCTACCGCGCCTGGATAGAAGACGGAAACGAAATGATGGTCCATTTTGAAGATATTAACTTACCATATCTAGAAGAGGAAGATAATACAGGGTATTTCACATTCAGCATAAAACTTAGAGAAGATTTGCCTAGCTCAACAGTAATTAAAAATAAAGCACAAATTTTCTTTGATTACAATCCTCCTATAACTACTAATACTAGCGAGGCTAGCTTTGAGAGGAATTCATCAGTATTAGACCTAAATCACCTAAATCTGTCTGCAACTCGACTCAAAAACCAAGCTGTATTATTGAATTGGGAAACTGCAGGAAGAAAAAATATAGAGAAAGAAATAGTCCAGCACAGACAAAAAAATAATGGTCATTGGGTAGATATATTCGAATTTGATGCTATTGCAATTTCGGAAGACAGAAGTTACATTGACATCAACCCAAGCAATGGAATCAATTATTACAGAGTTAAACAAGTAGATAGCCAAAACGAAAATAAATTTTCCAATGTACGATCTGTAATGATTGAAAAAGAAAATAATGAATTCCTATATCCTAACCCAACAATAAATGGAGATGTAGTATTCATTAATTCTGAGAATGAATACGAATCATGCACCATACTAAATGAAGCTGGATACAAAATAGTTAGTCACACTTTAGACAGTCATCAGAATTTTATTATTGAAGACCTTAGTGCTGGAATTTATTTTTGTAAGCTGGCAAATGAAAATTCAGAGTTTGTATTATTAAAACTTACAATTATAAAGTAATCGGAATAGAATCCTTAGAAGTCATGAAAATGCTTGCCTAATTGTAGTGGATCAAGGAAAGATTGGTCATAGCTCCACTCCCCTATCTTCAAGATTATCCAGCAAGCGCTTGAGATATTTGTTCTTAAGATAGATGCCTTTTAGAGTTGCAGTCTTTGCGGGGTCTGGATTCTGAAAATCAAAATTCTTTGTTGCCTCTGTGTAGCTGGCTGAGACCTCAGTTTGGAATTCAGAAACCAGTGCTTTTATCTGCGCTTGTGCCTCTTCTGTAGGCTCCATTTTGTAATCCATTATGGCTTCATTGACTTCCATCATTTCCATGAGAAAATCTTGGGACATCGTTTCTTTGCCTTCTTCGGGTGCCGAGCCGAGCAAGGCCAGTATATGCTTAAGTCTAGGCTGTTGCTTCTTCAGAATTTTATAGCCCTTATTTATAGCAGTAGATTTCTGGAGAGCCGCTTCTTTCTCGGTATCAGAAGCCAGCGTGAATTTATCTGGATGGTACAGCTTGTTCAGCTCATAATACTTCTTAGTCAGAGCCGTGGTATCCAGCTCAAAGCTCAAGGGCAAATCGTATAAGTCAAAATAATTTTCCAATCGGCTACAGCTTAGATATGTCTGAAAATATCAAGACCCAAAGCATAGACCATAAGTATCATTAACAGGGCAAAACCTGCCATGGTTGCTATCTCCATCACACGGTCCGGCACTTTAATACCTGTGACACTTTCAAATAGGAGGAACATTACATAGCCACCGTCTAGTGCAGGTATAGGAAGGAGATTAAGAAAACCTAGTAATAGAGAAAGGCTGGCTGTCATCGTCCAGAAGCGTTCCCAGTTCCATTCAGGGCCAAACATCTTTCCTATCGTTATAAAACTACCTAAGCTATCCTTTGCTTTTATCTTACCACTGAACATCTGGCCGAAGGCCTTTATCTGATCACCTAGAAAACCCCATGACTTATTCCATCCCGCTGGTATAGCCTGTCCTAAAGAATATTCTTGCTTCTTTCGATCCACATAAGTATCAAAGTTCCTGGTCACGATACCTATCTTTCCATCTTTGCGCTCTACCTGTGCCTGTACAAGTTCTGATCCTCTCATAAGATCCAGAGTTACCTGAGGGTCTTCTATTTCTGCTAACCGCTTATTAATCTGATGCAGATATGGTGTAGGCTCTCCATTGACAGCAATGATCTTATCGTCTAATTTTATTCCTGCCTGCTCACCAGGCCCACCCGCCTTGACCTGTCCTATCTCATAAGGATAGCGCGGTGCAATAAGTACTTCTTTACTGTTCTCGTACTTAGTGAGCTTCTTGACAACTTCACCATCTACCTGAATGGTATGTTCTCCTCCATTTCTTTTTACAAGGATGGTATTCGCACCATTTATAATGAGCTCTTTGGAAATGATACCAGAATTGAATTTATCAAAGACTCTATCGCCTACCTTCAGCACCTTATCTCCATCTCTCAGGCCAAGCTCATGTGCCAACTCGCTCACCGCGATACCATCTTTTACACTGTCAGGATCTATGTAGCTTTCGCCCCATATCATCAGGATCATAGAAAAAAGAAAAATGCCCAGTATTATATTTACTACAACACCTCCTACCATGATGATGAGTCGTTGCCATGCAGGCTTAGACCTGAACTCCCAAGGCTGTGGTGGCAAAGCCATCTGCTCTTTATCAAAACTCTCATCTATCATTCCTGATATCTTGACATAGCCTCCTAAAGGCAGCCAACCCACTCCATATTCTGTTTCTCCTATTTGCTTTTTGAAAAGAGAAAAGCCAGGATTGAAGAAAAGATAAAACTTTTCTACTCTAGTCTTAAACCACTTCGCTGCTCCGAAATGGCCGAGCTCATGCAACACTACTAAGATAGAAAGACTCAATAAAAACTGAAGGCTTGTAATCATGCTATATAAAGACTATATCTCTTGAAAGGGTTCCAGCTTTTGCTGGTAAAAGGCGCAAAAATACTAATAAACTCTCTTTTATAGCCCTTCAGCAACTATTTCAAATCAGGCAAAAACAAGCAAAGAGAACGATCTGCTCGATTGATATTAGGAAAGAAAACAATACCTTGCCTCTTAAGCCCGAGCATTGAACTATGATATTGTTTTTTTCTAAAGACCTGAACAATTCCGACGCCTTACTAGAAGAGGACGAATTTCACCATTGCTGTAAAGTCCTACGTCACAAAACAGGAGATCAGATAGTTGTCACTGATGGGAAAGGCTCTAGAGCGGAAGCCACCATCACCAGCATCTCTAAGCGAGCAGCACAGTTGTCCCTAGGTAACCTAAGCTATACTCCAGCAAAAGAAACGCATATCACTCTGGCTGTCTCACCTCCTAAGAATAGAGCACGTTGGGAGTGGCTCATCGAAAAAGCAGTAGAACTAGGTGCTGATACCATCATACCCTTAAAAACCCAAAGATCAGAACGACAAAAAATCAATCTAGAAAGAAGTCGAAAAATTATGCGCAGCGCTGCATTACAATCCTTGAGAGCATACCATCCACAGCTAGAAGAAACCCTTCCCTTTTCATCCTTACTAGAAGAAACGCGACCTGACACTGATAAATATCTAGCGCATTACCTAAGCACTAATTCCAATCTAACGGCTCTAGATATAAAGAATCGTCAGGCTATAATCCTAATAGGTCCAGAAGGAGATTTTACGGAAGAAGAAGTACTCGCTGCTCAAGCCAAAGGATATATTACTTGCAACATTTCTACTCATAGGCTTAGGACTGAAACAGCTGCCATTGCTGTAGTAGATCAGCTCAAAGTATTGGGATATTAAGGTATTCTCCGAAAAGATGGATATCTTAATGACAGTTTAATTTTTAAAAAACCAACTAATGAATCTCTCTAATATTATTGCTGGCATCTGTAGTGCTATGTTCTTGATGATAGGTGCAGACAAGTTTCTCAACTTTCTGCAACCACCCTGCTCACTGATGGATAGCATCTCTCCTACTATATGGAAATTATTAGGCGTCCTACAAATATTAGCTGCAGTGCTTATAGTCTTACCTAATTTCAGAAAAGCTGTATCCGGCTTCTTTTGTGTCTTCATGGTACTCTTCTCTGTGGTACACCTCACTCAGAATACGACAGATATAGGTGGGTCTGCCTTTATGGCTGTTCTGCTCGGCTTATTGACCTGGAATCCAATATTTATCAGAGGTAAGAAGTAATAGTTATTTAGATAGAGGAAAAATCTAAACAGCGGATATATCTTTTCAGGCTTGTCCAAAAAGGAATAGTTTTATCAGCTCCCAAAGGCAGAATTCATAGATCATATAACAGAAATACTTATATCTGGTAAGGCCGCTGCTATCTTTATAAATAACCTACCTTTGCAGCTCATTTCAAAAATTACTACTTGGCTTCATTTAAAAAACTAGGTCTTTCTGATGAGATCTTACGAGCACTGGAAGAACTCGGCTTTGAAAAACCGACTGATATCCAGAAACAAGCTATCCCTGAATTGCTCAGCGAAGACAGAGACCTCATCGGTATCGCACAAACTGGTACTGGCAAAACTGCTGCCTTCGGCCTGCCTCTTCTAGAAAGAATAGATCCTTCTGTCAAAGCCACCCAAGGTCTTATCCTAGCCCCTACTCGTGAGCTAGGCAAGCAGATAGCTGAACAGATAGAAATTTTTAGCAAGTACCAAGACAAAATAAATGTACTCGTAGTATATGGTGGAGCAGCTATTATCAACCAAATAAAAGCACTCAAAAAAACCCAACATGTCATCATCGCCACTCCTGGCAGACTGATAGATCTCATAAAACGGAAAGCAGTCAAACTAGACCAACTGCGTTACCTCGTCCTAGACGAAGCTGATGAGATGCTGAACATGGGATTCAAAGATGAGCTGGATGAAATCCTAAGCTATACTCCTGACACGAAACATACCTGGTTGTTTTCCGCAACCATGCCTGGCTTTATTAAGAAGATCGTCAAAAAATACATGGACGACCCCTTCGAAATAAGCATAGATGCCAAAAATGAAGTCAATAAAAATATACAGCATCTATACACTGTCGTCAAGCGAAAAGATAAGAGTGAAGGACTGATGCGTTTTCTTGACATCCATAGCGGCATGAGAGGTGTTGTCTTTTGCAGAACAAGAAGAGATACTCAAGAACTTGCAGAGGCACTCCTACAAAAAGGGTATAGAGCTGATGCCTTACATGGTGATCTGTCTCAAGCTCAAAGAGATCGTGTCATGAAACGGTTCAAAAAACATGAACTACAAGTCCTCATTGCTACTGATGTCGCAGCAAGAGGAATCGATGTCAATGATCTCACCCATGTTTTCCATCACAGCCTACCCGATGACAACTCCTACTATACACATAGAAGTGGGAGAACAGCGAGAGCAGGAAAGAAAGGAATATCTATTGCCTTAGTTTCTAGTAGAGAAACGTATCGTATCAATAGGCTGGCAAATCAGCTAGGGATAGAATTTGAAAAAGTACTAGTTCCAGATACCGCAAGCATCGCTCAGATAAGAACCACTAACTGGGCAATGGAACTGATAGAACAAGAGAGTGAAGGAAAAATAGATGAGCAGATCTTAGAAGACATACAAGCTTTGTTTGAAAACACAAGCAAGGAAGAACTGGTAGAAAAAATCTTATTACAAGAACTCATCAGACTAAATCTCGGTTCTTCAAAAGACCTTAATGATACCTCTCCTTCTAAGGGCGGTGATAGGGACAGAGACAGAGGTCGTGGAAGAGGAGGAAGAGATAGAGGCCGAGGGCGCGGTAGAGACAGGGGACGTGGTAGAGATAGAGACAGAGGAGGAAGAAGCAGAGATAGGGATAGAGACAGAGATAGAGGCGGCAGTAGAGACCGAGATGAAAAACGTCGTGATGCTGGAAAAAGCAAACGCAGCAGTGCTGGTAATGAGGTAAGTTGGGACAGAGACAGTGGCAAAAAATCAAAGGATAAAAAGAGTGGCAAAAAGAAAAAGAGCGAAAAGTCAAGTAAAGACAAAGAGATAAGTGGCAGAAGGAATAGGGAAGAAAAAAGAGCTGCTCGGAATAGCAAGTTCGACAAGAAAAGAGCAGGCTCTAAAAAAAGTAAGGCTAACTTCAAAAAGAAAAGCAAAAAAAACGACTGACTAGAACAGTGTAATGGAGCCTACACAGTTTAAAAAGGGCCTACCCTTTATAATAGAATGAACTATCTCTTCAAATCCTCTCGCCTAGGTTTCCGCAACTGGATAACAGATGACTTGCCCAAGATGGCTGCCATCTCAGCCGACCCTAAGGTCATGCGCTACTTTCCAAGCACTCAGACTGGAGAAGAGACCTTACAGTTTATTGAGAAAATGCAGCAGCAGTTTGAAGATAGAGCTCACTGTTACTTTGCAGTAGAGCTTTTAGACTCTCATACATTTATTGGTTTTATAGGGCTGGCCTATCAGACTTACCAGGCTCCATTTACACCTTGCGTAGATATTGGTTGGCGGTTAGCTGCCAAGCATTGGGGTAAGGGTTATGCTACAGAGGGCGCGGAGGCTTGTGTGGAGTATGCGAGAGCAATTTTAAATCTGAAGAAAATTTATGCCGTTGCTACACAGGACAACTTACCTTCTATCATGGTCATGAAAAAGATTGGGATGACCTTAGAGTACAAGTTTGAGCATCCTTTGCTACTAGAATTTCCAGATTTAGTTACCTGTGTATTATATACTCTTGATCTACAAATCCTGAGCTAAAAATCTTTAAATCTACCCACCACAATCTACCTAAGAGGACAATTCACCTAGAAACAGCATATCCATTAAATAAAACCAGCTAGATAGACCCATTTTATTAGAATAAGTACGGAATTTGGGGCAGCTAATGAGAAGGTGATACTCGTTAGATAAGGTAAGACCTTATATTTTCCAAACCTGAGTACTCCGAGGGTACTTAACAACAGGCATTTAATGTTAAATCCATTTCAATTCCTCTATCAAAGACTAGGATTATCAGTACTAACTATCCTTATCACCCTCCCAGCCTTTGCCCAAATAAGCCAATCAGACTGGAAACTAGCTCCCGCCCAAAAGAGCAAATTTATCCAAGAAGAAAGTTTCCTTGCTCAGCAACCAAGGCATTACCTTTTAGCTGATATCGATCTAACGCAATTCCAGAAAGAGCTAAGATCTGTACAACAAGAAATAACATTGCCTAATCCCTCAGGCACTTTTGACAAGTATGTGATCTTACCCACCCCCGTTGTGGGCAGTGAGGTAGCACAGCATTACACTATTAAGACCTTTAGAGGTTACAAAAAAGAAGACCCTTCTGTACTTATCGCTTGTGATATTAGCGAAGGTGGTTTCCATGCTGCTATTCTTTCTAGTAAGGATAGCTATTTTATAGAGCCCAACTCTAAATCAGCACTCGCTCAACATATCATCTATTTCAAAAAAGATATTCCTAATCAAAAACTAAAATGTGGTGTCCATGATCATGCAAAAGAGTTAGCCGAATCGGCCTTACCTACTAAAAGTGCTACCCCAGAATATAAAGCGACATATAGAATTGCCATGGTAGCCAGTGGAGAATACTCACAGCAGTTTGGCGGAAGCCCTTACTCTGTTACTAATGTTCTGAATGCTCTTGCCTCAGGAATCAATATGGTCAATGTCATCTACCTCAGAGATCTCGGGATGGAATTTGAATTAGTGACGCCTCCCCCTCTCGTATTTCCTAATCCCACTACAGACCCTTTTGATACAACTGATGATTTCCAGATGATCAGTGAATGTAATGAGCA
This sequence comes from uncultured Saprospiraceae bacterium, assembly GCA_938002665.1. Lineage (GTDB taxonomy): Bacteria > Bacteroidota > Bacteroidia > Chitinophagales > Saprospiraceae > RFSX01. The sequence goes on from CALLAE010000027.1 coordinate 15,665, forward strand.
ATGTTATACTGTTCTTTCTCCTTCTGCTTTTGAGCTCGGTCATCTCGTAGTCTGGGAAGACCTAGGAGGTATCGCAAGAATAAATGTCCTATGTAGAGACATGGAAAAAGGAAGTGGTTATTCTGGAAGTGCCTCATCTATTTCTAATCTGTGGATAGATTACGTCTGCCATGAAATAGGTCACCAGCTGGGTGCAAGACATACTTTTGCTGCCTCAGAATGTGGCAACACTAATCAGGGCTCAAGATTCGAACCCGGTGAAGGCTCCTCTATTATGGCCTACGCCTCAGTATGTGGACCTCCCGTTCAGTATGCAGCCTCCTCTGATCCATTCTTTCATTATGCTTCTATGGAGCAGATACATAGAGCTACACAGGGCGGCAGCAGCTTTACTTGTGGACAAATAGACCCTCAAGGAAATTCTGATAGTCCAGAGGTAGACGCCAAAGCTAGTATCATAATTCCTAGGGAAACCGCATTTATCTTAGTCGGAGAATCTAGAGATGCTGATGATCCCTCAGGCGCACTTACTTATGACTGGGAACAGTTTGATGGCAATGGAGCACCTACCACGGGCTTACCTGATTGTATGTCACTAGATGCACCACTGTTTAGATATAGACCACCTTCTACTGATACTTTTAGATGCTTTCCGCAATATGCAGATGTGTTATCAGGTAATCAGAATGATGTAGACTTTGAAAAGCTACCGTGTACTCCTAGAGATATGATTTTCTCACTGGCCGTAAGAGATAACAATCCTGTCTATGGTAGAGTAGCACATGATACGATGATTGTTACTGTTGCTAATACTGGACCCTTAGACGTTATGAGTCCTAATGGTGGTGAAAGCGTAGCAGGTGGTATGCCTATTCTCTCAAGCTGGTCAGTTAACGCTACAGATACCCATTGCCCACTGGTAGATATTTTAATTTCTACTGATGGTGGCATAAGCTACACTGTCGTCGCAGATGCTATTCCCAATACTGGTAATGCAAACATTATCTTGCCCAATGTGGCAACCACGACCGCAAGGATGATAGTAAGATGCGATGTCCCTGGCGGATATAGAACGTCTTCCACCTTTTATGATGTGAGTAATGCAGATTTTGAAATCACTTCTTCCATTATTATAGACATGGATGGAGATATGTTTGATGCGTCTGTAGATTGTGATGATAACAATCCTCTTGTCTACCCTGGCGCACCAGAAACTTGTAATGGAATAGATGACGATTGTGATAACCTGATAGATGCTGCAGATCCTGATGTCTTAGGACTCGTCACTTATTATTTAGATAGTGATGGAGATGGCTATGGAGTAGCCGCCACAAGTATAGCGGCCTGTACACAACCTATGGGCTATGTGACAGACAACACAGACTGTGACGATAGCAATACAGCCATTAACCCAGGAGCACAAGAAATATGTAATGGCATAGATGATGATTGTGATGGGCTGATAGATACTAACGACCCCAGCTTGACAGGATCTGGCTTATGGTATGCAGATACAGATGGTGATAACTACGGCGATCCAAATAATTCTTTGTTCTCATGTACATCACCTACAGGCTATGTCATGGACAACACCGATTGTGATGACTCTGATTCTACTATCAACCCAGCAGCTGCTGAAGTATGCAATGGCGTAGATGATGATTGTGATGGACTGATAGATGGGAATGATCCTGACCTGATAGGCACGGCCATCTGGTATCCTGATGCAGATGGTGACAACTTTGGTGATAGCACTAATAGCATCTCTTCCTGTACACAACCTGCAGGCTATATTGCAGTGGGAGGAGACTGTGACGATTCCAATCCTCTAGTTAACCCATTGGCCCAAGAAATATGTAATGGCATAGACGATGACTGTGATGGACTCGTGGATGGCAATGATCCTAGTGTAGTAGGTGGTACGCTTTGGTATGCGGATTTTGACGGAGATGGTTATGGCAATAATTCCAATAGTCAAATCTCTTGCTCCCAACCATCTAGCTATGTAAACAATAACTTAGACTGCAACGATAATAATATAAATGTCAATCCACTTGCAACCGAAATATGCAACGGCATAGATGATGACTGTGATGGACTGATAGATATCAATGATCCTTCACTTGTAGGCACGACTACTTGGTATGGCGACTTTGATGGAGATGGATATGGGAATATTCAGAATGCTGTACAAGATTGCTCACAACCTGCTGGCTATGTATCTAATAGCTTAGACTGTAACGATAATAATATTGCAATTAACCCTTCAGCTAACGAAATATGTAACGGAATAGATGATGACTGTGATGGGCTAGTAGATGCCAATGACCCCAATCTCATAGGTGCTAATGTCTGGTATCTAGATAGTGATGGCGACTCTTATGGAAATCCTACTAACTCACAACTATCTTGTACACAGCCTGCCGGCTATGTCAATAACAACCTAGACTGTGATGATTCCGATCCTGCAATTAATCCTTCAGGCATAGAAACCTGTAATGGCATAGACGATGACTGTGATGGACTTATAGACCAAGCAGACCCTAGCATAACGGGACTGGCTACTTGGTATGCGGATCTAGATGGTGATGGCTATGGCACGCCTAATAACGCCATCCAGACTTGTGCCCAACCCAGCGGCTTTGTCAATAATAACTTGGACTGTAATGATGGTGATATTACTATCAATCCAGGTGCTGCAGAAATATGCAATGGCATAGATGATGATTGTGATGGGCTTATAGATTCTGCTGACCCCAGTCTCACAGGCAGTACCATATGGTATCTGGATAGCGATGGAGATAATTTTGGCCATCCTACTAACAGCATTTTCTCTTGTAGCCAGCCTGCAGGCTATGTAGCTAATAATCAAGATTGCAATGACACGAATGGTCAGATCTTTCCCAATGCTCCAGAACTATGCAATGGTATAGATGATGATTGTGATGGGCTAGTAGATACTGACGATCCCGATCTCGCTGGCTTAGGAATCTGGTATGCAGATAATGATGGTGATTCATTCGGTGATGCTCAAAACTCCACGATGTCCTGTGCACAGCCTTTGGGTTATGTGGCTAACAACTCTGACTGTAATGATACTAATCCTTTAGTGTTTCCTGGAGGCACAGAAGTATGTAATGGTTTTGATGATGACTGTGATGGACTTATAGATTCGGCTGATCCTGATAATCAAGGGGACGCCACCTGGTATCTCGACGCCGACAATGATCAGTATGGAAATACCAACGTCAGCCAGAACTCTTGTGTGCAGCCTGCTGGTTATGTAACGGTACCTGGAGATTGTGATGATTCCAACCCTAGTATCAATCCTGCTGTTACTGAAACCTGCAATGGTATAGACGATGACTGCGATGGACTAGTAGATGGCGCAGACCCAGATTTAGCTGGTGCTAATACAACTTGGTATCAAGATAGCGATGGCGATTCCTATGGCAATATACTTGTTACCCTAGCAGCCTGTACACAACCTGCAGGCTATGTTGCTATTAGTGGTGATTGTAATGATAACAACAGTGCTATCAATCCTGGCGCAACTGAAATATGTAACAACCTAGATGATGACTGCGATGGACTTATAGATATACAAGATCCTAGTCTTGCCTCAGTTAATACATGGTATCAAGATAATGATGGCGATGGCTTTGGTAATCCGCTGGTAGAATTTTCTTCTTGTAATCAGCCGCAAGGGTACGTAGCAAATAATACAGATTGTGATGACCTAAACCTCCTCGTAAATCCTAACGCAACTGAAATATGTAATGGAATAGACGACAACTGCAATGGGCTAGTGGATGCTGATGACCCTACTGTAGTAGGCACTACGAGCACCTGGTATAGAGATGCAGATGGTGATACTTATGGAGATCTTTCTGATGCGATAGAAGCTTGTACACAACCCACTGGCTATGTCTTTAACGGCACCGATTGTGATGATACTAATGCTGCAGTCTACCCTGGAGCAATAGAAATATGTAATGGTATAGATGATGATTGTGATGGCTTGGTAGACCAAGCGGATTCTGATCTACAAGGAGGTTCTTCCACTTGGTACCAAGACTCAGACGGAGACAACTTTGGAGATCCACTAGTATCTGTGGAGGCCTGTACGCCGCCTCCAGGCTATGTCACTGATAACACTGATTGTGACGACACTGATGGACTTATATTTCCTGCTGCACAAGAAGTTTGTAATGGCTACGATGATAACTGTGATGGCTTAGTGGACACAGAAGACCCTAATATCTCAGGCGTGGGCTTATGGTTTGCTGATATAGATGGCGATGGTTTTGGAGATGCTAACAATACGGTACAAGACTGTGTCCAGCCAGCAGGCTACACTTTCAATAGTGAAGACTGTGACGATAATAACCCAGATGTAAATCCTGATGCCACAGAAATCTGTAATGATATAGATGACAACTGCGATGGTCTTATAGACGATTCGGATCCTAGTCTAGATGGGCTAGAGACCTATTATCTGGATAATGATGGTGACGGCTTCGGAGCAGAGGAAAACGTTATCACAGCTTGCGATCAGCCAGCTAACTTTGTACTGATCTCTGGTGATTGTAACGATGACAACCCCGATATCAATCCTGCTGCTGAAGATATCCCTGGCAATGGGATAGATGATGATTGTGATGGAGTAGTAGATGGTACTGTCTCTAATGATGAGCTGGTGACTATAGAATTTGACACGTATCCTAATCCATTCTATGACTTCTTTTATATCAATTCTGAAAGTCAGCATCACATAGATATCAAGATTTACAATATCACAGGTCAAATGGTCAGAGTGGTCAAGGAGCTGAGCTTGCCAGCAAGAATAGACTTGAAAGATCTCGATGCAGGTACTTATCTCTTAGAAGTAAAAGCCGAGGGAGCGATGAAAAGAAAGATGAAGAAGATTATTAAATTAAGGTAAACGGGATAGTTGAAAGGAATAGTAGTTAGCATTGTAGGTATGATGGTTGTGTGGCTGATCATGAGCGCCTGCAACAATAAGATGAGACCAACAGATACACAACCTCAGCCTCCTGAAGTGCTTATCAAAGTAGATAAATTCAAAGGCAAGTGTATCAAATGCCCTTACTACACCTTAGATATATTAGATTCATCCAAGGCCAAACTAAATGGCAAACGCAATGTGCCAGTCTTGGGTGAATCTACTTTCAGTATAAAAGCCACTACATATCAGAAACTAATACAGACTTTTGAAAATTCAAACTTCACAGCTTTCAAATCTGAGTACCTAACTAACTATATGGACTTAGCCTCCACTACCCTTTATTATAAAGGTCACACAGTGCGCTATCATGACAAAGCAGCCCCTGCGCAATTACTAGAGCTAAGCAAACTCATCGACGAGCTCATTAATACTGCTCTGTAGAGACACTACAATAAAGTTCAACATATCACTTTAGAAAATCCATAAACTCAGCCTTGTAGTTTTTTGAGATAGGAAGCCTGACCTTGTTTTTCATGACCACCTTATTACCTTCCACAAAGCCAATCTTAGCTTTGTTAATCAAGTAAGACTTATGTATTCTGAAGAATTGAGCACTGATAAGTTCTTGTACAAAACTAGACAGCGTCTTTGCAGTTAGCAAAAATTCTGTTTCGGTCCAGACCTTCACATAATTACCATAACTTTCTATATAGTAGATGTCAGACTTTTTAATCTGGATAAGACGTTTTTCAGATTTTATAAAAATCACCTCGTCATTTTTATCTTGTATAGAATTTTTTATTCTATAATTATCCCTTGCCTGCTCAGTCGCCTGCAGAAACCTTCCGAGCCTAAACGGTTTCAGTAAGTAGTCACAGACTTTGAGTTCATAACTTTCTAGAGCATACTCTTCATAAGCTGAGGTAATAATGACCTCTGGCTTTTCTTCTACAAGCCGCAGCATCTCCAAGCCATTTAATTTAGGCATTTGGATATCTAGAAACATGAGATCAATAGGTTGTTCTTTTAGTATTTCCAGTGCTACAGTAGGCAAGTAAGCTTGGGCTACTATTTCTAGATAAGGTGCTTCTTTAGCATACTCTAGTATAACCTTATGTGCTAAGGGCTCATCATCTAAAACAAGGCAACGTAATTTCATAACTCTACTGCAAGTTACAACTGAATACTTAAGTCCGCTCTATAACTATCTGGATATTCTTGGATAGCCAAGTCATGCCTACCTGGGTATAATAATTCTAAGCGCCTACGCAGGTTCCTCAAGCCTAATCCACTCTCAGTCACTGCGCTTCCTTCCTCTACAGAATTATAACAAGAAAAGTACAATGTGTTTTCTGACTGCGTCAGCTTTAGATGCAAGTAGCTTTGCCTTTCCGCTCCTTCTATGCCATGCTTGAATGCATTTTCTATAAGTATAATAAATAGCAGTGGCGCTATAGCTTTGTCATCATCTTCGATTTCCTTTTCAAAGCGAAAATCTAGAGTCTTATGCAACCTCAGTTTTTGCAGATCAAGATAATCTTCTATGTACTTAACCTCAAGAGCAAGGCTTACTTTTTCTTCTTGCCCTTTATAGATTACATAGCGCATGAGATCAGACAGCTGCAAGATACCTTGGCTCGTGTTCTTATCATTGGTAAGACTCATCGCATATACGTTATTCAAGGTATTAAAAAAGAAATGTGGATTGATCTGCTGCTTGAGTAAGCTGAGTTCTGTTGCTGACTTCTCTCCTCGTAGCTTCACTATGCTATTCGCTTGTGTAAACCACTCTACTAGGATGGCCAAGGGAATAGTCATAATCATAAAACCTGTTATCGTACCAGAGTAGATAGCCCAGTAAGCACGCTTGCCATCTCCTATCCAGGTATCTGCCAAATTGTAATTAAGGAAAGTTCTAAAGCCCGGTAGGAAGTAATAAATTAAAGCCAGAGGCAAATAGAAAAGCATCATCAAACCCAGAAAAGCAAAGAAATAATATACGACACCTTTCTGCTTGAATATTTTCTGAATAAGGTATTCATGATTTATTTTGAAAAAAAGATAGTAAAAAGCCAGAACCAAAATGTTTTGTAACCATAACATTAAAAAACCCATCTCTTCACCATTCACCATCTTAATTCTGAGAGTGCCATGAATGCTGAGAATAAAGAGCAGTCCTACTATGATTCGGGTTGGCGTAAGATTGCTACTTAGACTAGCAAAACTAAGTTTACTCACTAACCAACTACTAGGCTGTGTAAGTACAGCAAGAACTGAAAGTACCAGAGCATTCATACCTACTACTTCTGGCATCATAGTTACTTCAGAGGGTATCAGTAGGCTAGCAATATTTCCAGAACTTAATAACAAAGGACAACCTAAAAGAACGACCGCAGATAGTGCCCAGAAAATATACTTTGAAAACCTTTCTTTTAGTACACTATAAAAATGAGCATATAAGATAATAGGACTGCACAGCAGCACCAGAGCACCTACTGTCTTAAAAAACGAAATCCACTTGGCATAATGCAGATAGACTACTGGTACCATTGTCGAGTCTGGCATGACATTAAGGACCCACTTAAATACAATGAAGGTGATAGTCACAATAAGTACCCAACTATTGTTTCTTCTAAGGTAAGTACTGGGAGAGGTGATAGCTTTCATGTTTACTCATCTTAATTCTTTACAAATAAAGAACTAACACAGTACTGCATCAACTTTAGATGACAAGAAGGCAGAATTGCATGATGACGAGACGAAATAAGAATCCAGTTACTAGCATTAACGATTCTATCCTGAAAACATAAGAAAAGATGCTTCGCCTGAAAAAAAGAAAATAATACTTACAATTTAATTTTTTGCTGTAGTTTACTGCCCAAAGTAACTCATACAGCAATAGAAATGATCAAATTAAAATTCCTAGTTTATCTACTCATTGTATGCTTAGCTAGCTGTAGCACTGGTGCTCTAAAGTATACCACTTCCATACAACTAAACCCTTCGACTATAAATCCCTTAGCAGCAATAATAAAATTAGAAGCCGATCAAGAATGCAGTGTTTCTTACAAGGTGCTGGGCCAACAAGAAATAGAGCAATCCTTTGAAGTAAGGTCGAAGATTATAGATATTCCAATAGTAGGCTTGTATCCTAACAGAGTAAATAAGGTCGCACTGAAGCTTACTCATAACAATGCAGAAACTAGAGACACTATATCTATAACTACTCAACCTCTACCTCCTGGCTTCCCTGATATAGAAGTCATTCAACTCAAGAGAGCTAAAATGACAGAGGGCTTACATGCTGTAGATTTCCATTTTGCCCAAGGTGGAAAATACCACTCTTGCCCTATGATCTTTGACGACCAAGGACAAGTTCGCTGGTTTCTTGATCTTTCTTTCAATGGTAGAATGGCAGGACCCTTCCAGCAATTGCCCAATGGAAGAATCATGATGGCAGGCCGACATGTCATCTATGAGTTTGACATGTTAGGTAGGATAATGGAAAAAATAGAAGTGCCTAATAATTATGGGATTCATCATGACATAGCTGTAATGCCTAGTGGTGACTACCTTCTAGCTGTAGGCAAAAGAGATTCTCGAATGGTGGTAGGTGGGGAAACTATGAAATCAGACAATGACTGGATAGCACTGTGGAATAAAAAGGAAAACAAGATTACCAAAGAATGGGACCTTGCAAAACACTTAGATGTCAACCGTCATGCTCTTAACCTGTCTAGGAAAGTAGACTGGCTCCATATGAATGGACTGTTCTTTAATGAAAAAGATAGTACAATAATAATTTCTAACAAAAATCAAGGACTATGTGAAATCACATGGAACGACAAGCTCAACTGGATCTTATCTCCTAAGAAAAACTGGGGAAAGGCAGGTAGAGCTTCAGAAGGCCCTGACACAAATCCCTATCTGCTCACCGCTATAGATAATAACAAAGTTCCTTACTCAGATGAAGTACAGCAAGGCACGAAGAGTGCTCCTGATTTTGATTTTGCCTGGGGAAACCATGCGCCTGCTCTCATGCCAAATGGCAACCTCATTGTTTTTGATAACGGCACTTACAGAAACTTCATAGAAACACCAAGCTATTCTAGAGCTGTAGAATACAAAATCAACAAAACTAACATGACTGTCCAACAGATATGGCAGTATGGAAAAGAGAAAAAGTTAGATTTCTTTTCTTCTATCATAAGTGATGTCGATTATATAGAAGCAACTGGCAATATGCTTATCACTTCAGGGTTTATAGACCCTACAAAAATACGTCACGGCAAAATAGTAGAAGTCGATAGAAACTCCGGAGAAGAATTATTTGAAGCTAAAATCACCTACAAAGATCTAAAAGGGAGTACCTCACCTGGATGGGGGCAAAGAGACATTGCCTATAGGTCTGAAAGGATGTTGCTAAAATATTAATTGGGGTCTGATGAACTTACAACTGATCTCCAAATAACCATGAGAAAAAAATGGGACTCTAAAGAAGAAAGATATTTCGGCATCGGCATATTCAGGCCTAAGACTGAGGAGAATCTTGGTTCTCTATGGAGAACGGCGTACATCTATGGCGCACAATTCATCTTTGTAATAGATGCTAAATACAAAAAGAAAAGCAGCGACGTCCTGAAGGTCTGGTCTAAGATTCCTCTCTTCCAATTCGAATCCACAGAGGCATTTATCCAAACGGTACCTTACAGCTGTAAAATCATCGGCATAGAAATGGACAAGAAGGCCCTTACACTAGATCATTACGAGCACCCCGATAGAGCTATCTATTTATTAGGCTCAGAAAACAATGGCTTGCCCAAAGTGCTAAAAGAAAAATGTCATGAGCTCATCGCATTGCCTGGCAAAACCTCCTTGAATGTAGCAGTTGCAGGTAGCATCACTATCTATGATAGAATTACTAAGATGGCCAAATGATCAGCCTAGCTTAATCCACCTTTACTATCCTACCCGTATATAATTTCTTACCTGCATCTATAAGGTAGCTATAAGCACCAGCAGGAAGAGTCTCTACTAGCTGTATCTTATCTGCCAATTTTATAGTTCTAAAAAGCACTCTATTTCCCTTCGCATCAAATACACTAAGCTCTCCCGCGACGTCTAATCCAGCAATAGTTAGCGCTCCAGAAGTAGGATTTGGAAAAACAGTTAGAGCTTCTGATTGTGGTTCTACATATGTCGTTACATCATTTCTTGACAACACAAACTGACCATCTACTGACCCGGCTCTATCGAAAGAAATACTGCTCGGTGTACCCATCACAAAACTAGCTACTGCCTTTTCCTCAAAGGGCGATTCACTATCATTGGCGCTTCTTTCATATAAACTAATGCCATCTGGGTTGGTCTCAAAACTTGTCCCTATTTCTTGATCGAAAAAAGACATCACTGAGCCAGCTACAGCACCATAACTATTTGCTATCCAGTAACTATCTTCAGGAAAGGCATAGGCTACCTCATTATCCTGAGCTGGAATATTTATCTGTGTCATCGTCAACATGCTACCGTTT
>CALLAE010000028.1 GCA_938002665.1 uncultured Saprospiraceae bacterium
TCATCTAGCACCCTGTTCTCTATCGGCACATTCCGCGTAAAGGCTGTCTCAAAAGAGATAATGGTATTGGTACTGGTCACCCCTTCTATGGGCTGTATCTTTTCGTAGATAATATCCCTGAGGTGACGGTTGTTAGTCGCAAAGATTCTGACCATTAGGGCATATTGACCAGAGATGTTGACACATTCTACAACTTCTGGAATCTTGTGTAACTCTTCGGTAGCTCTTCTGTGATGCTTGGCATGCTCTAGTACTATCTGTGTATAGGCAGAAGTCTTATAGCCTAGCTTCCAGGGATCCAGTTGATAACTGGCATTTTTGAGCAGTCCCGCTTCCTTTAATTTCTTGATCCGCTGATGGACTAAAGTGTTAGATACATTTAGCTTTTTAGCAAGCTGTACCAGTGGCACTCTAGCGTCCTGAGTCAATTCGTGCACTATCCTCTTATCAAAAGGGTCAAGTTTTATTTTATCAGTTTCTTTCATCTTGAATAAAAATGTATTTGACACAAAATTAATCATATCTAAGTCATTATGATTATTTAAGAACTTGTTTAAGGAAAATAAGAACTAAATGGCCTTATTTTGGATTATGATTGTATTCAACAGAACCAAGCTCTAAAACCCTATAATCAGGGGGTATTAGCAGCTTTTCGAAGCCTGGATTCTTCGGATAGTTGACCTAGTTTGATTTTGGAATAGTGATTATTAATTATTAAAGATTTTTGAGATGAGCATGACAGCTTTATTATCAGTATCGGTGATCCTTTTTTCAGTAATAGACATGTTAGGGAATATCCCTGTTCTGGTCAGTATGAAAAAAGAAGGTCTTTCTTTTACCCCTTCTGTTGTAACAGCATTTGCAACAGGGATTATGATTGCCTTTTTGTTTTTTGGTGCCTCTATTCTAGGTTTATTCGGAATAGATATCTCCTCTTTTGCACTAGCAGGATCGGTTGTAATGCTCTTTATAGGCCTGGAGATGATTCTAGGGATCAAATTATTTAAGGAAGAAGCTGGTGAGCAAGCCTCTGGTAGTATTGTGCCTATCGCTTTTCCTTTGCTTGCTGGAGCAGGAACCTTGACTACTATTATCTCTCTGAAGGCAGAATTTGATACACTGAGCATCCTAGGTGGTATCATCATCAATGCTATCATCATCTTCATACTGCTCAGATCTATAGACTGGATAGCAGCAAAGATGACACCTCAGACAGCTACTACCCTACGAAAAGTATTCGGTATTCTACTCTTAGCCATAGCTATTCAAATTGCCAAGGCTAACATTTAAAAAAGAAAGTAAACGTTTTTAACTGATTCGTTTTACCATAGTGTTTTATAAAAAGAGGTCGCAGCCTGCAAGAAGGACGCGGCCTCTTTTCTTTTGCCTTAACTTCGTGCGGATTTATAAACTTATTTGCCCATCATAGGCGTTAATAGCTTGTAATAATAAATTAGTAATGAGAATAACTAAGAAATTGGGTCTGCTGACGGTACTGATAGTAGGCATGTCCGCTACCACTGTCAATAATGACAGACTCTATGAGATTTCTAAGAACATAGAAATCTTTGTCAATGTCTATAAAGAACTCAATAAAAACTATGTAGATGATCTAGATCCTACCCAGCTCATGCGTATAGGTATAGATGCCATGGTAGAATCATTAGACCCATACACTAGGTATATCTCTGAGTCACAAGTCGCTAGTTATAGAATCAATACCGAAGGCAGATACCAAGGTATAGGCGCCATCGTCAAGAAAGTAGGTGATTATATAACCATCATAGAACCGTATCAAGACAGCCCCGTGGTGAAAGCAGGTCTTCAGCCGGGCGATCAGATAGTCAAGGTGCAAGGCAGATCTACCAAAGGCAAGTCTCTAGAGGAGATGACTCAAGTTATGAGAGGAGTGCCCGGGACTACCCTTCAGCTGGGTATCAATAGACCTTCAGAGAATAAGAAATTTGATATAGACCTAGAAAGATCTCAAGTAAGTATCAATAATGTGCCTTATGGCGGCTTTGTGAGTGATGATATCGGTTATGTGGTACTGACAACTTTTACAGCTAATGCTTCCAAGAATATCCGGACAGAGATCAGAAAGATGAAGGAAGAGAATCCTGATATGAAAGGCCTTATCCTAGACCTCAGAGATAATGGTGGTGGCTTGCTCAAAGAAGCTATAGGCGTCTCTAATATCTTTGTAGAACAGAATCTGGATGTCGTCAGCGTAAAAAGTAAGGTCCAAGAGAGAGATGTGAAATATAAGACCCTAGGTGTGCCTATGGATCTAGAGATACCTCTAGTAGTCATGATCAATAAGAAATCTGCCTCCGCTTCTGAGATTGTCTCTGGCGTAATCCAAGATCTGGACAGAGGTGTCATTATAGGTCAGCGTAGCTTCGGTAAAGGCCTTGTCCAGAATACGATGAACGTCGGCTATAACTCTAGAGTAAAGGTGACCACCTCTAAGTATTATATTCCTTCTGGTAGATGTATACAAGGGAAAGAGTATGATAATGGTGAGCCTGTAGATATCCCTGATGATCAGAGGGCGCAGTACAAAACACTGGGTGGACGTACCGTACTAGATGGGGGAGGGGTGACACCTGATGTTAAGATACCTAATGATGGTACGCCACAGATCATAGAACAACTCGATGAGCAAAATATCCTTTTTGCCTATCTCAATAAGATAGCTTCTAAGTTTCCCGCAGCAGGTGAGGAGCCAGAAGAAATAACTTTCACAGATTTTGCGGGCTTTGTTTCCTTTGTAAAGGCTTCTGATTTTGAGTATGAATCTAAGAACAGTTCTATAATAGCTGAGCTCAAAGAAAACCTGAAAAAGGATAAGCAACTGACCTTACTTAGTGAAGTAGAAGCACTAGATAAGAAACTAGATGATGAGCAGAACTTGGCAATAGAAGCTAATAAGGAGCTGATAATGAGTACAATAGAAGAGAGGCTGGCAGCAAGGCAGCATTATCAGAAAGGGAAGTTCTTTCAGAGACTTAAGAATGACAATGAGATAGTAGAAGCGATCAGCGTTCTAAATGATCCCGGTAAGTACAAAAAACTACTTTCTAAGTAAATCCTTAGAACTAGAAAATAAATTGGAGTAAAGAGAGGGCGGTATCGTTCTCTCTTTGTTTTTTTATGGTAGTTTTTTTACTCAGCAGGAACGTTATCATATGTCACTTATACTCTGTCTAGAAACCTCTGCTAAGGCTTGCACTGTTGCCTTAGGTCAGAATGGGGCTTGCCTAGCTTCTTTAGAGGCTGAAGGTGAGATGATGCATAGTAAGACGATTACGCTACTGATAGAACGCTTGTTAGCTGAGCAGGGACATAGCATAAAAGATATAGCCGCAGTGGCAGTAAGTCAGGGGCCAGGCTCGTACACGGGCCTAAGGGTAGGGGCCTCCTGCGCCAAAGGCCTCTGCTTCGCTCAAGATATCCCGCTCATCAGCATTCCCACCCTAGAAATAATAGCTGCTGAGTACTCTGCTGAAGCGCTGGAAGACGATATCAGGCTTATTCCCATGATAGATGCCCGTAGGATGGAGGTCTATTATAATATATATGATACCCATCTGCACACTGAGCAAGAGACAACTAATCTCGTTATAGATGCCCTTTCTTTCGATAAGCTAAAAGGAGCCAAGCTGCTCTTCTGTGGTGATGGTGCTCATAAGATGTCTGACTATCTAGATGGTAGGACAGGCTGGAAAATACAGCCCAGTTATGCCAAGGCTAGCACGATGACCACACTAGCACAGCGTAAGCTAGAGTCTGGCCTGATAGAGGACACAGCCTATTATGTCCCTTTCTATCTCAAGCCCCCAAATATTACGAAAAGCACAAAGTCACTGTTTTAAGCAACTTTTCGGCTCTTTCCTTGGTTTTGGTATGTTATTTGCCTGATAATCAGCATTATACAAGACTGTTTAGAAGGTGTTAAGGTTTTTGGTACAGTTTTGGTAATTATTGGAATTGTATTAAGAAATCAACTTTATTAAAACTTACCTATGAGAAATAAGAAGAACGAAACTGTTACCCTGAATAAGGGAAATAGTGAGATTCAATTAGATTACGCAGATCTAAGGAAGGCTGTTTTAGTACTGAGAGCTGTTAACCATAAATTGAGACAAAGAATTATCGATTTATTGGAGAACAACCAGACTATGACGGTAACAGATATCTACATAAAGCTCAGACTAGAGCAATCTGTTGCTTCTCAACATTTAGCTATCCTAAGAAGAGCAGGCGTTGTTCTGACTGAAAGACAAGGAAAGTTCATTTACTACTCATTAGACTCCGACCGATTGAACCAAATATCTAAGCTAGTAGAAGATCTAGCTGGTTAAAACAAAAAAAATATCTTAACAGGGTAATTTTATTTCTCTCGGTTAAAAGATGTTAATCAATAGATTAACATCTTTTTTTATATGTATACCTGTCACTACTAGTTCCTAATAGATTACATTTATTTATAATATTTCTTTTTTTACCCGAAATATATATTCATATTTGTCCCAAGGTCTACAACTACAATAAGAAAACTAAGGAACTCCGATGAAGCAAACTAAGGTTCGGTTTAACAATGAGAAGCTGCATTATTCCACTAATCTCATGAAAGCTCTCGCGCACCCTCTACGATTGAAAATCCTAGAATATATTGATTCTCAAGGCATTATCAATGTCAATAAAATCTATAATACCCTTAAGATAGAGCAATCAGTAACCTCTCAACATTTAAGATTATTAAGATTAGCTGGTGTGGTAAACGCCAAAAAGGATGGGAAGTTTGTCCATTATGACATCAATTATCACATTCTAGAGAAAGCACAAAGAGCCGTCAATAACTTTTTGGCTTAGCACTAGAATCTGAGGCTTCGGCTTCTTTTGGGTTTTAGTTCTTGCAGGTCTTTCAATTATTATCGGATTTTCCTCAATGTATCCCTGTTTGGGAAGGTTGACATGCTTGTACGAGGCATCACTAAGCTATTGACTGATAGCTACTTACGACTGCAATTAAGTTAAATTGATTTAGTACAGAAGTCCTTATCTAGCGAGAAGCTGGGCTCTACTCTGTGGCCACTTCAGTAGAAGAATCGCTAATCAGGTCCTTTTTATCTTCCTCTGATAAGAAGTAAGACCTATGGAAGAGTAAAATCATCGCAACGCCGACTGATATAGCGGAATCTGCTACATTAAATACGGGTCTGAAGAAAGAGAAGGACTTGCCCCCCATAAAAGGAAACCATTCAGGATACGTAGAATTAATCATTGGAAAGTAGAACATATCTACCACTTTACCTTGCAAGAAAGGCGCATAGCCTCCTGCTGCTGGGAACAATTCTGCTATGTTTCCCTGATGATAATTAGAATTGGAAAAAATCAGCCCGTAGAAGGCACTATCTAAGATATTACCTATCGCTCCAGCTATAATGAGCGCAAAGCTCAGTTGTAAGCCTATAGAGTTTTTATGTTCAGTGATAATAGATCTGAGGATATACACTAGAAAACCGACCATCGCTATTCTAAATATGCTCAACACGTATTTGCCTAACTTTCCTCCCAAAGTCAACCCAAAGGCCATGCCCTCATTTTCTACAAAGTGTATTCTAGCCCACTCTAGCCCGAATAATCTAAAGCCACCACCTATAGGGTAGTTCATTTTGATGTAGAACTTTAGCGCCTGATCCAAGATCAGTACTGAAGCTATCACCGCTACTATCCACCCTGTTTTTTTCAATTTTTGACTTTTTTACTTTAACTATCTTATCAGATCTTACTTTGCTTCGCTTTTATAGACAAAGTTGCATGCGGAACAGCTTTGAGCCTCTCTTTTGAGATAAGCGTGCCGGTCTCTCTACAGATGCCATAAACTTTGTTTTGGATGCGCATTTTAGCATTTTCTAGATGCTTTACCAATTTATTTTGTCGAGCAGCCATAGATTGTAGCCTTTCGCTTTCAAGATTTCCAGTAGCATCGCCTAACCCTTTTAGCTTAGTCGCATCCGAATCAGCTAATTCTTTAATTTGGGCTAGGTAATAACCTAGCTCTTTACGGGCTTTAGCTATTTTCTGGTCCAGCAAAACATCAAATTCTGCCAGCTCTTGGTCGCTATATCTGATTTTGTCTTTCATCAGGACTGTATTGCTCCAATTAGAACGGTTTTAATGATTAAAACTCTATTCAGAGAGGACACTAATAGCAATTCAAAAATAATGCTAAATAGAAGTTCATCACCTAACTGTCAATTGGTTGACAAAAATACTAAGCCTCTTGTCAAATGCTGATTAATTCTAGTCAATAAGATAATAATAGTAACAAACTATCTCGTGTAATGGTCGTGGAATACTCTCCTCTGCAACTTGTCCCGCACATTTCAGTTCATTTATCATTACCTTTGTGTTTTTAATACACCTAGCCCTTTCTGTTGACAAGTCCAGAACCCCCACCTTATATAGGCTTTTACCGGAAAGTATAGATAAAGAGAAGTAATGAAATTTGAAGATTTAGATTTAATTGAGCCCATACAAAAGGCGCTCAAAGACAAAGGGTATACAGAACCCACTCCCATCCAAGAAAAAGCAATACCATTAGTACTCGCCAATAAAGACGTACTCGGCTGTGCTCAGACTGGAACGGGTAAGACAGCAGCATTTGCTATTCCTACGATACAACTTATTGCTAATCAGGTGGCTAACCAGACGGGTAAGCCAATGATAAAATCTCTGATAGTAACACCTACTAGAGAGCTAGCTATCCAGATAGATGATAATATCAAGGAATATAGTAAGTATACTAACCTTAAGCATACCGTCATATTCGGTGGTGTAAAGCAGGGTGCGCAGGTAGACAAGCTCAAAAGAGGTGTCCATATCCTTGTAGCAACACCTGGTAGACTACTGGACCTTATCGGTCAAGGCTTTATTAGTCTTGATAATATCAGCCAGTTTGTCCTAGATGAGGCAGACAGGATGTTAGACATGGGTTTTATCCATGACATCAAAAAATTGTTAGAATTGTTACCCGCTGAGAGACAATCCTTGTTTTTCTCAGCAACCATGCCTGATAATATCATCAAGCTGTCTAATAAGATATTGAAAAACCCTACCAAAGTAGAGGTTGCTCCAGTTTCATCTACAGCAGAGACGATTCAGCAGTATATCTACTACACCAATAGGACGAGCAAAAGAAGTTTACTGCTCCACATACTCGAGAATCAAGATATAGATCAAGCACTAATCTTTAGTAGAACCAAGCATGGAGCGGATCGTATCTCTAGACATTTGCATAAGAACAAGATAAAGTCTGCAGCGATACACGGGGACAAAGCCCAAAACCAAAGGCAGAGAGCTCTAAAGGATTTCAAAGCAGGTAAAGTAAGAGTACTCGTCGCCACAGATATTGCCGCTAGAGGAATAGACATAGATAAGCTGAAATATGTTATCAATTATGATGTACCTAATATTTCTGAGACTTACGTACATAGAATAGGTCGGTCAGGAAGAGCAGGAGAAGAGGGTATAGCAATTGCGATCTGTGAGCCGGAAGAGAATGCTTATGTCAGAGGAATAGAAAAACTGACTGGGACAAAAATTCAGGTCATAGAAGATAATCCTTTTCCACAGACTGATAAGCCTATGACTGAGGCAGAGAAGAAAGAGTGGGAGAAAGAGAAGCAAAAAAGGAAGCAAGAATTCTTTGCTAATAGAAAGAAGAACAAAGAAGGCCGCGGAGGTGGTAGATCAGGAGGAAGAGGTGGCAGAAATGAAGGGAGATCTGGTAAGAAAAAGTCTTCTGAGGGAACTGCTACTAGCAAGACTAGAAGTGAGCAATCTAGTAGAAACGATCAGCCTAAGAAAGAAAATAACCCTAAGAGGCAAGAGGGTAGCAAAGCCAGTGGAAGTCATTCTGGAAAGGCACCTCAGGGTAAGAAAAAGGGAGGACCTCACAAGTCTAAGAACAAAGGCAGATCAAAAAAGACTGCCATGTCTGATTCTCTGAAGAGTAAGTATATGTGGCCTTTGGAAAAGTAAGGCTAGAGCAAAAATAAAAAGTGAAAGGACTGACTGTATAGTTGGTCCTTTTTTTTTGTTGCCCCTTTTTAGCAATTTAGATTAGAGTCGAAATTACTTGCTTAGTAGTTGTGCTATATTTTGATTAACCTCAGCCGCTTTGGCATATCCCCTTGCCACTTTAGTTACTTTACCATCTATCTCTACGAGTAGAGTAGGAAAGGAACTCACACCGAGTAACTTTGCCCTTTCAAAATCCTTTTTAACTTTTGTTTTGTACTCATTACTGTAGAACAATCTGTCAAAGGCCGCCGTATCCAGATCTAGTGCATTGAGTATAGCGTGATAACTTTCACTATTATTCATTTTCTTGTTCTCTTTATAGAAGGCTGTCTGTGCTGATTTGAAAAAGGCCAATTCTTTTTCTGGTGCCAGGGCTCTCACCACCACCGTGGCCCTACAGGGAGGCTCTGTGTCGTAAGCCAACTCAGCCTCATCTAGAATATCATATGAGAAGGGTTGCCCACTTGCCTTATATACATCCTCCCAGTGATGGGTGAGAAAACTTTTGAGGTCAATCATGGTTTCTTTATTATATGGTCTCAGGCCGCCCATTACCAGCTCTAGTTCTAACTTTCCTTGCTGTGTCTCTACCACTTCTGCTAGCTCAGGCCCAAAACCATAACACCATGAGCACATAGGATCTCCTACATAGATAAGTTTATTCTGTCCCATTACTGAAATGCTTAAGCCTATAAGAATAACTGAAATAACAATTTTCATCTTCAAATCCGTTTATCAAAAACTCGAAATTAAAAATAGGAATAAAGCAGCTAGAAGTAAAGGGCGAAACTAATAGTGTTAAAAACTATCTTGCTAGAAATGAACAGCAAGTAAAATAAAAAAAGAGACTGAACACTTACTTATGAGTCAGTCTCTTCCGAATTCCCGAAAACCTATAATAACACAATCACATCATTTCAATGTGATTCTCAAAAACGATGTATCTTAGAACCTATACTCCACAATGCCCTTAGCAAAAAACGGTGTCCCAGGCGTGAAGTGAATCTCTTCTACACTTTCTGCCTCATCAAATAATCTTGACTCAGTAGCAAACTGTGTTTCATTCCATTCTGTATTAAACAGATTCTGG
>CALLAE010000029.1 GCA_938002665.1 uncultured Saprospiraceae bacterium
TTTCCTTTGTTGTCTTGTCCCCCAGTAAGGTAAGATTTCTACTCCTCATACGACTATGAAGTATAAGCCTTCCTAAAGTGGAAGTTTATAAGGTGGGTACTTAGCTACCCTTAGGATATCATTGTCCAGTGGCCACTGACAATTACTACCTCCTGTAATTTTTTAAATCACTTAAAACAATTAAAAAATGAGCAAATTCACTTTGGCCTCAATGGCCGTGCTATGCCTACTAATGAGTTCTTGTGCAAAGCAAGAAGCAAATCTAGATACTAATACTGATACTCAGCTGAGCTTAAGATCTTCAGAGAGGATTTCAGTAAAGCTAGTTGACCTATCAGGAACAGAACAGAGCTATTCGGCTACGGATGTTACAATAACTTACAGAGATAATTATAGCGCTACTATACAGCTAGCACAAGAAGATGGCACTACAGTTATAGAATATGGAGATAATCTTAGTTTGTCTGTGTCAGAGGAATATACTATGAGCATAGCAATAGATGCAAGTGCTCCTGTAGAAACAGATGACCTACAAATAGATGTTTGTGGGACGACACTTTGCTATAGCAATCTAGCAGAAAATCTATCGGGGCAGGCTCTGGAATTTATCGTAGAAGATGTTGCTACTGGTTTTTGAGCCAAGTAATTTATAGAAGATGAGCAGAGTGGTAACTCTGCTCATTTTGTTAGTTCTTTTAGTACCCAGGATTTATAGAAAATAGGCTTGTACTTTTCTAGGTCTATAACAATAGAATTATCATAATTTGATTTTGAAAGCAAAATAATTACCCTGAGAAGATTAGTAATTTTGGTTATCAGAACATGAGGAATGGGAGGGCTATTACGCTTTAGCTGTTTTTTTAAATTCTGAATCATTGTCATCATCAGGTCTTCCTCGTCTAATTTGTATTGAGCTATAATCATAAGTGCTTGGCTTACAATTTTAAATTCATGATTCTCGAATTCTAATCCAGTCAAAAGAGCAGGCATTTCTTCATATCTCTTATGTCTAAATGCATTGACAGCTTGGCAATAGTGTAAAACTGATTTTTTATATTCGGTATGTACTTTGTCTATCCATTTATTTATAAACTGTTCTGTCTGATCATAATCAAGCAAAGCCCCTAAAGTAGAGACTCCTATAAAAAGATTAATAGGAAAGAACTTTTGCATTTTGTTCTGCTCTAGAGCACTATAACTTAGCTGGTGAGTTTCCAAGATTGTTTTTAACTCTAGGGATCTATCATCGAGCCATAAGTCTACGCTTACTCTCCTAAGATAGATAGTCAGAATCAAGAACAAGTTAGAGGCTTCATTTATTATGTTGTCGTTTTCTAAGCTTGTTTTAAGTGCGAAAAAAGCATCCAGATCTTTACGCTTCAGCATCTTGTAGGCTAGGCTAAGAATTGATTTTAGTTCTGTTTGGGGAGTTAATTTGTGGAGTTGTTCTAGAATAGATTTTACATGGTTGTAATCTGTATCTCGGATACTAGAAAAATTTTCTAAGTCCAATAGATACCCAGTAGATTTTTCTGAGACCATTGAGATATAATGCTCAAGACAATCTTTGAAAACTGTGTTACCCTTTTTTCTTTTGATAGGATTGCTACTATAATATTGAGCATGGTAGAGTTTGGCTAAGGTCTCTTGCTGATCTATATCTAAGTATGTTTCATTTTTTATTTTAGCCTCTAATTTTGAACTTGCTTGGTTAGCTAGTTTGAATAAGCCTCTTTGATTATATCCCTGAATTAATGCCAGCTCTCTCGAATATTTTTTACTCTCAAAGTTGACAATTGCAAACCAATCTTCAAACCAACTGAACAAGCGGGAAAGCAGATTGGAGAATGACTTAGGCTTCATTTTTGGAAAATATTTTTTTCTCAAGCTCTCGTCTAATCCTTCCTTCAGCAGATTGTCTTTTCTTTCTGCTAATTGTATAAAACACTGAAAGTTGTCAGAGTCCTCTCGCGTATGTATGAGCAGATACTTTCTGAATGAAGACCATTCGTCACGGGTAATAATATTTAAGGCGGTAAGCAATTTTGGGGTTGCCATAGGTTAAAAATAGAGGAAAAAATATGAACAATACAAATGCTAAGGTACTGAAATACAGAGATTTGTAATAAAGGCTAGTAGAAACTAGTGGCTAAAACTATAGGAAAGTGTATGATTTTTTCCTTTCTAAAAGCAACCTGTTAGTTTAACTTTAGTCTACCAGTGATTAAGTATTAGCCCCAGTAATCCATTGATGACAAATGAAACACAACAATAAGAGAGTTATAATACAAGGGACTAAAAGCTACGACTTTGTTTTTCTTTCTGATATTATACGCATAGAAGGGTTGCAAAATTTTTCTCGTGTCTATCTCTCAGATGGTCAGATGCTAGTAAGTACTTGTAGTGTAGGCGTATTTAAAAAAGCACTTAAGAGTGATAATTTTTTCTGTTGCCATAAGTCACATGTCATTAATGTGGAACACATTATCAGGTTTCACAAGGATGGATATCTAGAGCTGAGTGATACGTCTTCAGTTCCAGTCTCAAGGAGAAAAAGAGAGGCCCTTTTTTCAGAGGTCATAAATAGGTACAACATTACTTCCGAAAATTGTGAAAAACGACCAGTTGTTACTAATAACGACCGCTAGTTATAAAAATAAAAATTTATCACTTTATTAATGTAAAGTGGTATCGCTTTACCCCCAAAGCAAAAGCTTTAATATTAAATAGGTAACCCAGAAAACAAGCGATTAGACTTTCTTTCGCCACATTTCAGAGCGGCCTATATTTTAAATTTTGAAATTGTTGATGTCAGTTACTGACCTGGTATTACTATGTCAAGATGTCAATAATATTTTTATAACATCAAAGCCATTATCTAATGATCCGAACCCTGATCGTAGAAGATGAAAATCATGCTCTAGACTTGCTAAGCTCTATTGTGAAAGATTACTGTTCTGATCTTGAACTTTTAGAATCTGCCTCATCCCTAAAGGAAGGGAAAAGACTAATAGATACTTTGAAACCAGACCTCATTTTCTTAGATATACAACTAGGTGATGATACGGGTTTTGATTTGTTGAGAGAGCTGGTGCATAAAGACTTTAAACTGATTATCACTTCTGCTTACGATCATTATGCACTAGAGGGTTTCAAACACGAAGCCATAGATTATATACTGAAGCCATATAGTCCTAGCCTCATAGTCTCAGCTGTAAATCGTGTCAAAAAGCAAAGAAAGGAAGCAGAAGTCTTTGAAAAATTAGTAGCTATCATCAGGCCACAACAAACTGCTGTAGTTCATAACAAATTATCAATCTCTACCAGTGAAGGTGTACATCTGGTAGACTATGATAATATTATCAGATTAGAAGCGCAGAAATCTTATTGCGAAATCCGCTTAAAGGACAAGAGTAAATTACTTGTCAGTAAATCTATGGGTGAGATAGAAAAGCAGCTCCCACAAACTAAATTTTTCAGAGTGCATAGTGGACATCTAGTGCATATGGCCTGTGTCAGCCAGATCTCTAACCAAGATGGAGGCTATCTTATTATGACGGATGGTTCTCAAGTTCCGCTCGCTAGAAGAAGAAAGCAAGAATTTCTGTCCGCAATTCAGGCTTAAGATTGCTTAAGGCTATGCGCATACTTTTCTTATTAGTTCTGACTTACAATATCGTTCAGGCTCAGGATTTTCATAACTACTACCAAACTAATTATACAATAGAGGATGGGCTTCCTTCTAATGAGTGCCATGAAATTCTCCAAGATAGTCAGGGATATATATGGATAGCAACAGATAGGGGACTGGTCAGGTATGATGGCTATGAATTCAGGACATATGGAATTCCTGAAGGTCTTCAAGATATCAGTTGCCTTAATATCAGGCTGGATAAAGATCAGAATATTTGGATATTGACCTTAAGTGGTCGTGTATATAAGTATACACAAAGCACTGATTCTTGTGTTCCCTACAGCTATCAAGGCATCATAGATACATTTCTGCGAATCAATAAAATCTTGGATTTTGATATCTCAAGGGACCTGACCTTAGCCTTTGTTGTTGAAGGTGTGGGAATATTGAATATATCAGAAACTGGTCATTATAAATTGCAAAGTGGAGAATTTACAGAAGGTCAGCAGCAGGTAATAACAAAATCCTCTGATGAGACTATTATCATGGGAGGTGTCAACCGAGAGAGTCAACCACCTTATGAGATAATAAAGGGCATAGGAAAAATGTATTTAAAGAAAGATTCATTTAATAAATTCCAGATTCAACATTTAAATTTCAAAGTAGAGGGTATACGAGATGCGGAAATGAGTTTTAATGCAAATGTTGAAGCTTTTCATTTGTTTAACGATATTGATCTTATCAATATGTATGGTGTTAATTATTTTTTTGAGAAAGACACTGTGATTGTAAGAAAGCATCAGACAGAGATAGACGATATCACTGTCGTGAATGATACCTCATTTATAAGTTCTGAACTGAATCATAAAGGTGTTAACTTTTTTAAGAATTATACAGCTTTAATTAATAATGAAAAGTCAAACTTAATAGCAGGCGTTTCTGCTACAAGCAATATTATTGATAGAGAAGGAATTCTCTGGGTATGTTCTTTAGACAAGGGTCTGTATAAACTGGAACGTAATCAAATCAAAACATCAACTCAAACCTCAAGAAAATCAGGAAGGATTACGAATGTGGAAAGAGGTGACAAAGCCTTGTATTATGTCAAAGAGTATAATCACTTGTATAGGTCTAATCTAGAGGGAGAAGACGAGCTTATGCTCTATGATAATTCCAGTCGCCTCAGGTCCTTGACTTTTGATTCTTTTCAAAACCAATTGATAGTTTCTAAAACTAAAGCTCTAAGATATTCTGAGCAGGATCAGTTCTCTGAAATATTGGCTTTTTACCCAGGTAATTATAGTGTTCCTTTTTCCCTGTCGCCCAATGAATCCTTTGTGTTGTCTGATTATGAGTATTTATTTGCATCTCCTAGTAATTTTCTGATATATAATGATCTCAATGCTGCTCAATATTATTATTCATTCGAAGTTGAGACTCCGATAAGGGTACTAGGCGCTGCAAGGGTATCCGAAGGGCATTATCTTCTGGGTTCAGCAACGGGTCTGGTGCAATTTAAAAACAACCAAGTCTTAGAATTAGAAGGTAAGCCAGAGCAACTTGATTTCAGAATAAATGAGATTAAGAAAATAGAAGACAATTACTTTTTTGCTACTCAAGGTAATGGGCTAATAGTATGGGATATGAAAGATCTAATTATCCAGCTAACTATGAAGGACGGACTGGTCTCTGATAATATTGAAAATATATTTATTGATAATGTGTCAAATATCTACTTGTCTACTAAGTCTGGACTTTCTAAGTTGACACCTGTGTCAAATGACAGTTTTAAAATAAGGAGTTATACCACTTTACATGGCTTACCTTCTAATGAGGTCTATGATATTACCCAATGGAATGACACCATTTATATTGCAACAGGCAAGGGTATGGGTCTTTTCTATGATGAGTTAGAAGTTGCAAGTAAGCATGAAGTTCTTATTGAGGGATTAAAGGTAAATGGGACTGATATGGCTACCGTAAGCCACAATACTGCACTAAATCATAGTGAGAATAATATAGTCTTAAGCTACAAAACGATAGACTATGGCATGGATTCTAAAATAGATTATCGTTATCGTCTTAATGAAGGTACATGGACTGTGACCCGTTCTACCTTTTCAAATTTAATTGCCTTGCCTCCTGATGATTACCATTTTGAGGTGCAGTCCAGAAATAGGGATGACCTCTGGAGTGATTCTACTACTCTTATGTTTAGCATTAGTCCTCCTTGGTGGCGTACCTGGTGGTTCTATTCTGTAGGCTTATGTGGGTTAGCATTTATAGGATACGTTTCTTATCAGCAACGTACGGGGTATCTCAAAAATGAAATAAAAGTCGAGAGGGAAATCCGAGATCTAGAACGAGCCGCGTTACAAGCTCAAATGAATCCCCACTTCATCTTTAATTGTCTGAACTCTATTCAGAGCTTCGTCATGAAGAACGAAAAAGAATCAGCGATGGAGTACTTGGCTAAATTTGCAATACTCATTAGAGGGACGCTTAGCGCATCAGCAGAAGATCTCATCACTTTAGAGCAAGAGATCAGAATATTAGAAACTTATCTGGATTTAGAAAAACTCAGGTTTATGGATTGCTTTGAGTATAGTATCAATGTAGACAAGAATCTAGACGAGCAAGTAGTTAGAATACCTCCAATGCTTATACAGCCCTTTGTAGAAAATGCTATTATCCACGGCATGAAGGACAAAGAAAAAAATGGACTGATTCACATTGATTTTTCAAGAGTAAATAATAATCAACTAGAAGCTGTAATCTACGATAATGGTCTTAACAGAGAGCAGGGCTTAAACTCTCCTAAACTGCATAAGTCCTACGGCATGTCCATCACGAGCAAACGACTTGCTTATAATAACAGTATCCAGAACGACGACTTTAGTATTATACCCAGCTACACAGAAGCAGGCACTATTGTCAAGCTCTTAATAAGAATCTAGCTCAAAAGACATAACTGTACAATCGTATAGCCCAGCTTGTATTCTTGAATTTTCGATTACCATTTATCCATACACTACTACCTTATGATGAACGACTGAAGCTCGCAGAGTGAAGCGAATAGCTCAAGGGGGTGAGCCACGAAAGTATATAGTCTGCCAGCTCTCTAAAACTTCGCTACCAGTTATTAACTGTTTTCTACCGTTGGGAAACTCATTCACAATTTATCTGCTTCCTCCCTGTATTTTCATCACTAATACAAGTGTATGAAAGCAATATTATGGGATGGGCAGAATCAGATCAAAGGGGAGCTGGTTCTAGAAAAGAAGCGGATCAAGTTTAGCATGCTAGATTTTTCAGAGACGGATTTAGATTTTGATTTGGCGTATAGGGAGATAGAAACTGTATCCTACTATCAGCTCTATGGCAATGCAAATAATGGCCTCAAAATAACTTCTGACCAGGGTACGAGCAACATATTCATACTAGAAGAGCCACACAGGATAAAGCAATCCATAGAGACACGATGTGAGCTTTTTGATTTAGAGGAT
>CALLAE010000030.1 GCA_938002665.1 uncultured Saprospiraceae bacterium
GCCCTACTTCAGTAGCTGATAGGCAAGCAACGCAAAAACATAAGCCATAATAAGAAAGGCTACAAACTGCCATAGAGCAAACTTCCACTGCCCCGTTTCTTTTCTGACTATCGCCAGGGTGCTCATACATTGTAGAGCAAATACATAAAAGAGAAGTAGTGATATGGCGGTCGCATAGTTGTATCGAGGCTGGCCATTTTCTGGATTGATTTCGTTTCTGAGTCTTTCTACTATTGTCGCATCTTCCTCAGAACCTATGCTGTATACTGTGGAAATGGTACCCACAAAAACTTCTCTTGCAGCAAAAGAAGTAATGAGAGCGATTCCTATTTTCCAGTCGTAGCCTAGAGGTTTAATGATAGGTTCTATGCCTTTGCCTAGATAACCCAGATAGGAATACTCTAGCTCGAAGGCTTCTTCTGTCAGTTTGTTTTTATCTAGAGTGGAGGCTGTATACTGAGAGAATTCTTTTTGCACAAAGTCCTCACTCTTAGGTGAAAATGAGGCAAGGAGCCACAACAAAATAGAGATAGCAAAAATCACCTTACCTGCTTCCACTACAAAGGACTTAGTTTTGAGATAGACATTGGTCAAGATGTTCCGCCAGTTAGGCATTCTATATACGGGTAGTTCTAATGACCAAAAAGGATTTTTAGGAATCTTACTTTTTCTGGAAATAAACCAGGCGACGACCAGCGTCGCTATTACACCAAGTAAATAGAGCGCTAGCAACATTAAGCCTTGTGTGCCAAAAAATCCTCCCCCGCCTTCTGGGTAGATGACAGAAATCAGTATCGTGTATACAGGCAGCCGTGCACTACAGGTCATCAGGGGGGACGCCATGATAACAGCCATCCGCTCCCGGGGGTCATCTATAACCCTCGTACTCATGATAGCAGGAATAGCACAGGCCCAACTCGACATCAGTGGTATAATACTTTTTCCGCTCAAACCGAATTTCCTCAGAAAAGCATCAGAGATGTAGGATATTCTAGACAGATAACCAGTATGCTCTAGAATGCCCAGCAAGAAAAATAAAATCGCAATCTGCGGAATAAAAATCACCACACCACCTATGCCAGGGATAATTGCATCTGCAACCAGATTTCTAAACCATCCTTCAGGTATGTACTTACTCGCTCCTTCACTCAGGCTACTCATCCCTCCATCTATCCAGTCCATCGGTATCGAAGAAAAAGCAAAGACAGCCTGAAAAACAAGGTACATGACACTGAGAAAAATGAGCATGCCCCAGATAGGATGTAAGAGTACTTTATCCCACTTTTTAGAGGATTTCAGGTATTCGTTCTCTTCCTCTTTAGTTACGGCGCATCTGATCATCGAGCTGATGATCTTCTGTCGCTTCAGAAAATCATTTTCATTTGTATCTATATTGACTGGTAGAGTACTGTCTGAGATAGATTGTCTATAGTTGTTCTGCACACCATGATCAGAAAATTCTTCATAGAGACTTTTACAAAAAGTGTAGGGCACCTTGAAGCCCTGCTTTTCTATAAAATGCTTTAGCTCTGCTAGTCCATCGCCAGCTTTACTATTGATCAGTAAGACTGGGCAGCCGATCAGATCTCTGATTTGATGCACATTGACTTTGATATGATTCTTATCTAGTTCATCCTTAAAGTTGATAACTAGAATCATAGGTAATTCCAGATCTGCTAATTCTGAAAATAAAAGAAGATCATCGCTGAGATTTGTTCCACTTGCGGTAAAGATGATACCTGTACCTTCTTTGATACTGAGGATAAAGTCTTTACTTATTTTTTCTTCTGGTGTCACTGACCTTAATGATCTCAAGCCAGGCAGGTCTATGATTTTTTTTCCTTTGTAGCTGCCATTTTGGATTTCTACAGTTACTCCAGCATAGTTACCTACCTTTTGGTTGAGTCCAGTGAGCTGATTGAAAAGGCTAGTCTTACCAGAGTTAGGTTTGCCTACTAAAAGTATCTCTTCATTCATGCCCTTATATCTTTACCCACGCTATATTTTCAAAATCCGCTTTTCTAAGACTAATCATTTTACCATTGACAGTGAGAGAGATGAGTCCTGCATATTGCGGGCTGTAGTTTTTATAGATGATAGTACCTATAGAAATGCCATTATGTAGAAGGTAGGCCCTTAAAGCTGAGTTACCATTGATTTGGGTAATGATAGCCCGCTCTTCTGTTTGTAGTATTTCTGTTTTCAAATGATAGGCGCTTTTATAGAGACTGCTACAAAGAAATGAGTTTATTTTGATTTTGTCTAAATAAGAAACAACTATTTTAAAGGTCTATAATCTTCTCTTTTAAGCTCAATTGAGTATTTTGATTAAATGAACAGATTTCCAAAATATCATAGCTTGTTAGAACTTAGAAAGTTGGTCCCTTGGCAGCTGATGGGATTGATAATAGTCAACGTTGGTCTCTTAAGATCACAGGATACTCTACATCTAAATCCTACCCATTGCTCTGTTGACTTGACTTTAGGACTAGCGGTATGTAATAGTCCCCTAGATGAGCTTAATAATCAGGGCGCTATTAAGATTATAAGTCTAAGGGGAGAAAGCTATGAGTTGCTAGATACTCCCACTGAGTTTGCCTTAGGAGAACGCTATCGCTTGTTAGACAAAGCTGATGGAGATCTATTGCTCTATTTCACGGAGCTCCCTATGATGGATATTTATACTGATGAAGTTATAGTAGATGAGCCTAGGGTCTTAGCAGAGATGGCGTTACGGTCTGTAGATGGTGCTGTAATCGAGACACAACTCGGCATAGAGTATAAGGGTGGCTGGACTCAGAGTCTGGAAAAGAAATCTTTTCGAATAGAATTGTGGACAGATAATGTGGGCGAAGAGACAGCTAAGGAAAGTCTCTTAGGTATGCGCAGTGATGATGATTGGAATCTAGAAGCCATGTTTAATGAGCCCCTCCGTCTACGAAATGTCACTAATGCTAACTTATGGAAAGACCTACATAGTCCGTATTATCTAGATGACGAACCTGAGGCCAAATCTGCGATTGCACTTGAGTATGTAGAGTTGTTTTTAAATGATCAGTATCAAGGGGTCTACGCCTTGAGTGAAAGGATAGATAGAAAGCAGCTGCAGTTAAAAAGACCTGATCTGGATAGAAGAGGAGAATTATACAAAGCCTATAGTTGGGGAGCACCGACCTTTGGTTCTTTACCAGATTTTGATAATGACTCGCAGACCTGGGAGGGCTTTGAGTATGTATATCCTTCAGAGAACACAGATTGGTCAAGCTTATACAACTTTGTGGATTTTGTAATCAATGGATGGCATGGTGATTTTTATGAAAGGTGGGATGAGCGCTTTCATAGAGATAATGCACTTGATTATTTTATTTTCTTAAATGCTATCAGAGCGCTAGATAATACTGGTAAGAATATCTACATCGCCCGGTATGATGTGGACGAGCCTTATTTCTACGTGCCTTTTGATCTAGATGGTACTTATGGGGTTGTGTGGAATGGCGAAATCAGTAATGCTAGTGATGGTATTTTGTCCAATGGTTTTTATGATAGATTACTCACTGATTGTAATAACGAAGGATTCAGTACAGAGCTGAAAGAACGGTGGGCAGCCTTGAGGCAGGATCTCTTATCTAATGAAAGACTGAAAGAGCGAGGGGTAGCTAATCATACTTACTTAAGTAATAATGGTATCTATGAAAGAGAGCAATTGGCTTGGCCTAGCTATAATTATCAGTCAGAGAATGTTAACCAATTTACTTCCTGGATAGATAAGCGTATG
This sequence comes from uncultured Saprospiraceae bacterium, assembly GCA_938002665.1. Classification (GTDB taxonomy): domain Bacteria; phylum Bacteroidota; class Bacteroidia; order Chitinophagales; family Saprospiraceae; genus RFSX01. The sequence goes on from CALLAE010000030.1 coordinate 3,776, forward strand.
GAGGTTATGGACAACTATTTCGAAACCTTATGTGAAGATGTATCTGTCAAAGATTATTTGGAGAAACAATTTCGACTAGTTGACCAAGGAGGAGGTGTTTTTAGAGTACACCATCTGGCTGCAGAGGACACCTTTAGTTATAAAGTATATTCGAGTACGAGCACCTTAGTATTATCAGCTAAGAATACTACCACCTTAGATCTTAGTCATTGTCCAGCAGGTATATATCTTTTGGAGATAGAGCAAGGGGAGAGGTTGGAATATCATAAGCTTATGCTGATAAAGTAAGCTTTTATTTTTTTGGTAATTTAGTGTCAAACAAAACAAAAAAAATCATGGCCCCATTTCTTAAAAATGTCTTGGCTGTTCTAGCAGGTTTTATAATTGGCTCCTCTGTTAATATGGGACTGATTATGTTAGGCCCATCTATTATACCACCTCCAGATGGAGTAGACATGACGACACCAGAAGGCCTGCTGGCTGGTGCTCATCTGCTAGAAGCGAAGCACTACCTTATGCCTTTCTTAGCGCATGCCTTGGGTACCCTTGCAGGCGCTTTTTTTGCAGCCAGAATAGCTGCTAATCGAAAAAGCGTTTTTGCTATGGTGATTGGTTTTGTTTTTTTGATGGGTGGCATCGCAGCCTCTAGAATGATACCTGCACCGACCTGGTTTATAGCCACTGACTTATTACTAGCTTATATTCCTATGGCCTGGTTAGGATGGAAATGGGCAGGTGGAGAACGGACACATGGCTAAGGCTGTGTATAGAGATAGAGGTGCAGTAGGCGCTTTATTAGATGAGTATGAAAAGGCACTAGGAGAACTGTCAGCACTGGTGAGCACTCTTACTCAGGAGGAACTGGTCACTGTAGTAGATAAGGAAACCCGTGATGCTGATTGTCGCTCTATACAGACGATTCTCACTCATGTAGTAAGTGCTGGTTATTACTATGCCACGGCTGTAATGCAGAAGCATGGAAAACAACAAGAGCTTAAGGAAAAGAAACTGAGAGCTAGTGCAGCAGAGTATCTCGAGGACCTTTCTGATATGTTTGCTTTCAATGAAAAATTATTTGACGACTTTCCTAATTTACAACTAGAGAACCATAAGGAAGAAGATAAAATCCTAACTCTCTGGGGACAACGCTTTGATGTAGAGCAAATATACGAGCATGCTATAGTCCATATTTTGCGACATAGGAGGCAGATAGAACGCTTTCTCATAAAATTGAGAATAAATAAATAATCAAACTATGTATATGATGAATTTAAATCGGGGAATAATGCTGACGATTATTAGTACAATGATAATAACTTTCAGTGCTTGTAAGCCTGAAGGAAAAGTGGTATCTGTATCACCAAGTGCGGAAGAAATAAAGGTGAAGCAAAAACAGAATAGCAAATCCTTCCATACAGCATTGAGAAAGCATACTAAGGCTATTTCGGATAGAGACCTAGAAACACTAAAGACGATGATGTCTCCAGATGGGCTCATGCATCTCATCAGGCCTAGCACAGCAGTAGTCTACACGACGGATAATTATATTCGTTATCATGAATCTTGGTTTCAAGATCCTAACTGGTCGATAAAATTTAGCATCACTGATAGTGAGGTAGGAGAGGAGGTCGGAATGGCCATAACTGATGTATTGTATGAAGTGCCAGATAGAAATGGCAAACCTTACTGGAATAAAATGGTCATTTCTTTTGTCCTGAAGAAAATGGACGGCAACTGGTATGTTATCTCTGATCACAGTGGATCAGTGAAGAAGTCTACTGATTCCTAGCTAATATGATAAGCAGAAATTATTGCTTAGTTCTACACTAGAAAGAGCTGAAGAGTAAAACATTTATCTGATCTCTATTGCCATTATTTAAGAACTGGTTCATATAGCCTAGCTCTACTCTTAGGGCTTTGTTTAGCTTGTATCCTAGTCCGGCATAGGTTCTGTTTCTGTCGAAAACATTTGCTCTAGAGTTAAGGAAAATCTCATTGTAACAAGACAAGTAATAATTGTTATCTTCTTTTTTTGTAAAAGGAACAGTAAGGCCTAAGAAATATCTGAATCTCAGCTTGAATTCCTCACTTACGAAACGTTGTTCGAATCTATAACGGTGCTGCCAGCCTACTATTCCGGTTTTAGCCTTGGTGATAAATTGCTGAAATATTCTATGCTCGTCTACCTTCGACTTCATGTCCGAAGCGCCTACATAATTCTGGCTATGAATGAAGCCATAACCTAGTAGTAGGTTACTGTTGTCGGCTAGCTGATGACCAACTCCGGTTCTCAAAAGTAATTGTTCTAGATCTCCTATCGCGTTATAGTTCCTGTACTGGACTTCATGATGTAGATTCCACTTAGAATCTATTTTTTTGTTACCAATGTAGATCAACCAATTGCCTAGATTACTTTCTTGGGAATAAGAAAAAAAAGGTAGGAGTGCTATACAAAGCACTACTACCGATAAATACAATTTTGACTTGCGAGTTCTATGCATAGAACTCTACTTTTCCTGTTTTGATATCATACATGCCTCCCACGATCTGTATCTCTCCTGCGCTATGCATTGCCTCTAGTACAGGACTTTCTTTTAAGATACGTTCTATGCTTAGGTGCACATTTTTCTTAGCTACTTCGTTAACGAAAGTGATGTTGCCAGAATTTCTTTGTGAAGTATCTGCTGGCTCTGTTACGCCTTTCACTGCAGGAGTTATTTTCTCTAGCATAGCAGTTAAGTTGCCGAGCTTAGCATCATCGCATGCGCCTTTTACAGCACCACAGCTTGTATGACCTAGCACTACTACTATCTTTGTACCTGCCAACTTACAAGCAAACTCCATGCTGCCTAGGATGTCTTCATTTATGAAGTTTCCAGCGATACGAACGCTAAAGATATCTCCTATCCCTTGATCAAAGATAAGCTCCGAGGAGACTCTTGAGTCTATGCAGCTGAGTATAGTTGCGTAAGGATACTGTCCTGTGCTTGTGTCAGTTACCTGTTGTAACAATTGTCTTCCTGCTTGCTTGTTTTCTACAAATCTTGCATTGCCCTCCTTAAGTAGTTCTAAGGCGATGGATGGAGAAATTTCAGCTTGGGTAGATTTAGTTTGAGTCGCTGTATTTAGTTCTAATAAATTCATTTGTTTAGTTTTAAGCTTTAGTTAATTTGACCTCAGGTCTTTAGTTTAAAAAAATCAATATAGCTATCAGGGTTTTCTACTGTTCCTATTTCGGAGACCAGTTTTATATCTATATTCCTCGTCTTCGCTTTGAGAGCAAAATCATCTAATATCTCGATGATATCATTATCCATATACTTTGTTTTTCTTACATCTAACTCTAAAGAAGAATCGTGAGGTAATCTGTCTAGCTCATTTAGAATAGCACCTTTGTTAAAGAAAGTTACTTCTTCTGCCAAAGTCATTTTTATCTTATGGTTTCCATTACTCTTGTCTTCTATGTTTAAGAAGTGCGAGTTTTGGTAACTCTTTAACAGTATGATACAAATACCTACAGCTAGTCCCAGTCCTATACCCACTAATAGATCTGTAAATATTATTCCGAGGACTGTAACAATAAATGGAAGAAATTGTTTCCACCCTTGCTTGTACATTACTTTGAAGAGTGCCGGCTTAGCTAGTTTAAATCCTACGATGAGTAGGACTGCGGCCAGTACGGATAATGGAATCATGTTTAGTAAGCCTGGTATTAAAAGAACTGAGATCACTAAAAGGAAACCGTGTATGATGGCAGATTTTTTGGTTTTACCACCTGACTGTATATTGGCTGAACTTCTCACAATAACTTGAGTTATAGGCAGGCCCCCTATCAATCCTGAGATGATATTTCCGGTACCTTGAGCCATAAGTTCGCGGTTAGTAGGCGTAACTCTTTTTTCAGGGTCTAGCTTGTCAGTTGCTTCTACACAGAGTAAAGTTTCAAGACTTGCTACCAGAGCAATGGTGAAGGCCGTTACCCAGACAGCAGGATTGGTTATAGCTCCAAAGTTAGGTATACTAAATTGTCCGAGGAAAGAAGAAAAGTCATCAGGAATAGGAACACTTACTAAGTGATCAGCAGTGATACCTAGTTCAGTACCTTTGGTTACATTGTAGTAAACTATACCTAAAACAACAGCTACTAGAGGTCCCTGTACTATCTTGAAAAACTTAGACTTATGAGCTAGTACTTTGTCCCAGAGAAGCAAGATTCCCAGTGCAGTGCATGCGATGATCGTAGGCCCTACGCTGATGTTATCGAACATAACACCTATTTCAGAAAAAGTGTTTTCTCCATCCATCTGATTGAAGGCAAGATTGCCTTCTGGTGTTGCATCATAACCAAAGAAATGTGGTATCTGCTTTAGGATAATAATGATACCTATACCGGTAAGCATTCCCTTGATAACAGACGATGGAAAATAGTATCCGATGACACCTGCTTTGAGTAATCCGAATATCACTTGTATGATACCTCCCAGTACTACTGCTAGCAAAAAGTTTTCCCAGCTGCCAAGATTGCTAATTGCAACCAAAACGATAGCCGCGAGTCCTGCTGCAGGTCCACTGACACCTATCTGAGAACCACTCAGTGCTCCTACAACTATACCACCTACTATGCCTGCTATTAGGCCTGAAAATAAAGGTGCTCCACTTGCAAGGGCAATACCTAGACATAATGGTAGTGCTACAAAGAATACAACTATACTAGCAGGTATATCATTTTTGAGAGTCCCTACAAAGGAGCTGTTATTATTCAAACTCATATTTATTAAATGTTTGTTATTTAGGAAAAAGGAAATGAACATCTATCAGGCAACTGGTAAGATGTATGATAGATAAACCCAAGATTGTAGTCTTAAGATAATTCGGGAGGTGGGTCGGAAAGCTCGGTGATATACCTCCTTAGCATTTTCAAATTATGACTAATGTTTTTAGAGCAGATGTTTTGCTTGTGCAACGAAAGGAACAGTGAGGAAACTTCTATTTTGGAGTCATCTTCTCCAGTCTCAGTTGGTTCTTTCTCAGAATTGTTTTCACCTGAACTATCCATCACGCCGAGTTCTATTCCGCACAGATCGTAGACCTCCACGACTAAGTCTAGTGCAGAAGCAGCGTAAACGAAGAGTAATATGGATAAAAATAGCTTCATATAGTAGAACTGGCGTAAATGTATATTAAATTGCACATTTATGTCAGTATTACTGGCATAAATGTAAATTTATTTAACTTTATGTTGTTATACAAACAAGGGCACAACAGCAATGGATATTAAATTTGATCTAAATAATAGTCTATATATAAAGGATCCTCAAGAATCCGACCTAGGCAAAAGGATTCTAGAGCATAGTATCATTTTGATCAATGAAATTGGTTTTGAGTCTTTTACCTTTAAAAAACTGGCATCAGAAATAGGCTCAGCAGAAAAGTCCATCTACAGATATTTTGATAACAAACATTTATTGCTTTTGTTTTTGACTTCTTGGTATTGGGAGTGGGTTTACTATCTGATGACCATCAATATGAAAAACATTGATGATCCCCATAAAAAGTTAGCAGTCGCTATAGACAACCTAGTAAAAGCAACCTCTGAAAATCCCATGAATAAGTATATCAACGAAAATATACTGCACAGAGTAGTGATAAGTGAAGGTGTCAAAGCTTACCATATTAATGAGATAGATGAAGAAAACAAAGCTGGACTTTTCTACTCCTATAAGAAGTTAGTGAAAACTGTAGCTGATATTATCTCTGACGTAAATCCTAAGTTTTGCTATAGCACCAGCTTAGCTAGTAACCTATTTGAGATGGCTAATAATCAAATTTACTTTGCAGAGCACTTGCCTCGTCTGAGTAGCATCAAGACTGGAAGAAAACAAAATGATGATCTTGTAATTATGCTGTCCTTGTTTGCCAATAAGATTTTGGCTTAGAAAAACGTAGGTTTGGTTAAGCTCATGATACGAAATTATCTAAGTCTTCCTCCCAGGAATATTCTTTGTATTTGATTTTGTACCCTTTCAAACTTTTCTCTAAGTGTTTATGATAGATTTCATGTATACCTTTCTTCCCACCAAAATCTGCTAAGAACCACTTGAATAAGGCTGTAGTATACAGCACTTTATTCTCCTCGTCGAAATCGCTTTCTTGTTCTAAAAAACTTTGTGTAGCCAGATCCAATTGTGAGTCTAAATCAGAGGCTTTGTAAAAAGCAATAGGTGGACAGCTTTTAGCACCACAATTTAGTGCGAAGTGGATTCTATAATCGATTCTGTCCACTTTTAGTTTCCTTATTGCCTTACCTGCAAAAGGGTTCATTAGATAGCCCAAAGAATATTTATACCTACATTTTCTGAGTATACCATGCTCTATATCATCTAAGCTGAAATGTGTATTAGCTATAGGAAATACTCGCTTTTTGTAAATGTCGGGTTTCTGCATTTTGTGCTCTAGACGGAGTATCAGAAAAGTGGCATTGTAGATGTTTATCCAAAAAGCTACTTTATCGTTGTCATTAGCTAAGCCTTGTATAAGTCTATCCAAAGCCAGCTTTGCTAATTGTTCTTCCAATTTCTTGGTATTTTCTTTCTTTTTTACTGCTAGTAAGAGCTGTCCTGAAAGTGTACACGGATCGGAGGTCATCTGGCTACTTAGGTTAAATGAATAAAGGTAGTCTGTATCTTATGAGTTATTATAGTTGGTTATAAGGGAATTTCTAAAAATCATATCTAAACTTTCGATATACTGATATTATCGAACTAAATTGTAGCCTAGTTAAAGTACGCAGTATCTATGGTTCAGCAAATAATCTTTTTAGCCCTTTTAGGACTTGTAAGCTTTTTAGCTTTTAAGTCATACAGACATATCTATAAATCCATCATGTTAGGCAAGGGAATGGTTATATCCGGAGATTCTGGAGCTAGATGGAAGAATGTGTTTCTTGTAGCTTTCGGGCAGAAGAAAATGTTCACAAGGTTTATCCCAGCAATGCTGCACCTATTCATTTATGTTGCTTTTTTATTTACGCAAATAGAATTAGTAGAAATAATCATAGACGGCGTCTTGGGTCGGCATCGCTTTTTTGCCAGTGCGCTAGGAGGCCTGTATACCTTAATCATTAACTCTATAGAATTTCTTTCTCTAGGTGCTCTGATCTCTACTATTATCTTCTTATGGAGACGTAATATGCTCAAAGTACCGAGACTGGTCATGCCTGAAATGAAAGGCTGGCCTACACTGGATGCCAATTATATTTTGATCGCTGAGATTGTTTTGATCACGGCCATATTTACGATGAACGGTTGTGACAGCTTACTACAGAAATTAGATCCATCCCACTATCCTGATACAGGTCATCTTGCAATCAGCTCCATAGTCGGTAATGTCTTCTTTGCAGGTCTGTCTGAAAGCACTCTGCATTTTCTGGAAAGAGCGGGCTGGTGGCTACATATTATAGTTGTATTTGGATTTCTGCTTTACTTGCCTATTTCTAAACACCTACATATTCTTCTAGCTTTCCCTAATGTCTTCTATGCTAAGCTCACTTCTAGAGGAGAGATGAGCAACATGCCAGAAATCATGAATGAAGTAAAATCCATGATGGGCCTAGGAGATGCGGGCGAAGAAGAGCCTCCGATGACAGAAGAGCTTCCAGATTTTGGTTGTAAAGATATTTTTGATTTGAGTTGGAAAAATATTTTAGATGCTTACACTTGTACTGAATGTGGACGATGCAGTTCTGTCTGTCCTGCTAGTCAGACAGGTAAGAAGTTATCTCCACGGAAGGTAATGATGGATATCAGAGATAGAACCACTGAGGTGGCAGCTGCTCTCAAAGAAAAGAATTATGATAAGACAGCTTATGATGATGGCAAGTCTCTTTTTGATTATATCTCAGAAGAAGAGCTCTTCGCTTGTACTACCTGTAACGCTTGTGTAGAAGCTTGTCCTGTTATGATTAATCCACTAGAGCCTATTTTAGAACTGAGAAGATATAAGATACTGACAGAATCTGCTGGTCCAGGTGACTGGTTGCCGATGTTTACTGCCTTAGAAAATACAGGTTCTGTATGGCAGATGCCTAACGAAAGATTTGACTGGGCTAAACCCTTAGAAGAAGCAGAAGAAGGTTAGATAGGGCCACTGAATTTTACATTTATATAAATTTCAATACAAGAAAGTGAAAGTATACACCTTAGCAGATTATGCAGGCATGGACACAGAACCAGAAATTCTTTTCTGGGTGGGTTGTGCAGGAAGTTTTGATCCGCGAGCGCAGAAGATAACACAGTCACTGGTAAAGATCTTGCATCATGCTGGAATCAAATATGCAGTCCTCGGTAATGAGGAATCATGTACAGGAGACCCTGCCAGAAGAAGTGGTAATGAGTTTATCTTTCAGATGATGGCACTACAGAATATCGAGGTACTAAATATGTATAAGGTAAATAAGATAGTTACCGCCTGCCCTCATTGTTTTAATACTTTAAAGAATGAGTATCCAGAACTCGGAGGTAATTATGATGTGGTCCATCATACAACCCTGATACAGCAACTCATAGATGAAGGAAAGATTTCTATAGAGGGTGGCGCCTTCCAAGGGAAAACAATAGCCTATCATGATTCTTGCTATCTGGGTAGAGTCAATAATATCTACGAAGCGCCGCGTGATATTCTAAACAAACTAGATGGAGATCTTAAAGAAGCTCCACGTAATAGAACTAAAGGATTTTGTTGTGGAGCAGGTGGTGCACAAGTTTTCAAAGAAGAAGAAAATAGTACCACCGATACCAAAGTCAACCATGAGCGGGTAGGGGAACTACTAGAAACAAAACCAGATATTATTGCGGCCAACTGTCCTTACTGCATTCTCATGATGAACGATGGTATCAAAGCCAAAGGCAAAGATGAGGACGTCATGGTGTATGACATCTCTGAGCTCATCGTTCAGGCTAATAAGTGGTAATAAGAGAATTGAGAATTTTTGAATGTTGAATTTCCTTTCACTATTGAGGGGTATCAGTGTGATAGCTTTCCTCCGCTGGAGGAGGTCAGGTGGAGGATACTTTGGCATATTATTTCTACATATTTAGTCTTTTTAGACTAAACATTTCCAAGATTAAATACGACTAACTCCGTACTTTTGTGGCAAATTAGGCCTGGGCTTGTCTAGGCTAAAATGAGCAAGAATTATGGATTTTAAGCTTACAGAAGAGCAATTAATGATAAGGGAGGCAGCAAGAGATTTTGCCCAGAATGTGCTCAAGCCTGGTGTGATAGAACGCGATAGAGATATGGTGCATCCCACAGAATATATCAAGCAGATGGGAGAGCTCGGCTTCATGGGGCTCATGACTGCTGATAAATATGGAGGTGCAGGTATGGATACCATGTCCTACGCTATAGCCATAGAAGAACTATCCAAGATAGATGCTTCATCTTCTGTAATTATGTCTGCACATAATTCCCTCGCGCTATGGGGTATAGAAAACTATGGCGAGGAAGCTTTGAAAGAGAAGTACCTTCCACAGATGACCTCTGGCGAAATGATAGGTGCCTTCTGTCTCTCAGAACCAGAAGCAGGTAGCGATGCCACTAGTCAGAGAACAACAGCAGAAGACAAAGGTGACCACTATCTTATCAATGGAACCAAGAACTGGATCACTAATGGTAAGAAAGCCGGCGCCTATGTTGTCATCGCACAGACGGATGTAGAAAAGCGTCATAAGGGTATCAATGCTTTCTTAGTGGATGCTACTTCTGCTGGAGTAACGACAGGAGTAAAAGAAGATAAGCTCGGGATACGATCTTCTGATACGTCATCAGTAATGTTCCAAGATGTCAAAGTACCTAAAGAAAATAGACTGGGTCCTGAGGGTTTCGGATTTAAGTTTGCGATGAAGACTTTAGACGGTGGTCGGATAGGCATCGCTGCTCAAGCACTCGGTATTGCTGCAGGTGCATATGAGTTAGCCTTGGCTTACTCGCATGAGCGCTCTGCTTTCGGTAAGCCTATAAATAATCATCAGGCCATAGCTTTCAAGCTGGCACAGATGGCGATGAAAATAGAAGCGGGTAGAATGCTCGTCTACAGAGCGGCTTGGCTAAAAGATCAAGGCGAAGATTATGCACAAGCAGCCGCAATGGCCAAGCTCTATACCTCCGATACGGCTATGGAAATAACAACAGAAGCCGTGCAAGTACATGGTGGCTATGGCTATGTGAAAGAGTACCACGTAGAGAGACTAATGAGGGATGCCAAGATCACTCAGATCTATGAGGGCACCTCAGAGATACAGCACTTAGTGATATCTAGAAATATTATTAAAGGGGATATTTATATTCCTTTGGGCTAGTCTTAGAATTTTACAAATTTCTTGTGAATGACCTTGTTTGAATGTGAGATTCTGAGAAGATAAATCCCATTCATCAAGGAAGATACATCTATCTGAGTATTTTCTAAACTTTTAGCATACTGCTTACCTTCCACATCGATTAGTTCTATGGATGCAGAATCTGGAATACCATCCATGAAAATATGGCTCTCTACTGGAGACGGATAGATTGTTATTTTATCTTGCTCAAGCGCGGAAGTAGAAGAAATAAAATCCATGCCATCACAGTCCTCGTCTATTCCATTATTAGGAATATCTATCGCGGCAGGGTTTATTTCAGGGTCGTCATCATTGCAATCTACCTCACTAGTAAATCCATCCCAATCCAGATCATCAAATGATGAAATACCATTAGGGTTAAAAAATACAAGGTCTGAAGTAGGAAACATATCCAAGAACGTAAGATTCCCAAGATTAATGCCACCGTAAGATACTACGTATGCTCCTCCTACCCATGACTGCTTGGCTATTACTATTTGATTTCTTTCTTCATCTAGAAACAGACTTTTCGCATCTTGAAATTCTATATCTATAATTTTACTTTCCTCAGCATTGGGATCTGATAAGTCATATTGATATAGAAAATAGGAAGTGCTAGGCGTGCCACGAAGATAGACTAATCTATTGTTGGTTTCATCTAGAACGATATCAGCTAAGAAGGTATCATCAGGTATGATGAGACTTTCTACTTCCCCTGTTGTTATTACTGCTTTTAATATCTCAAAGCCTCCTCTAATAAAATAAACAGTCTGATTTTTAATATCCAGAGCCAGCTTGCAACCACCTCCACTTAGCGGACTTTTAAATTCAAACTCTACAAGGCATTCAAGGTCACTTCCATCATAGTCTACTCTACAAATCCTCCCAAGAAATGGGTCATCAAGATTACCATCTATGAAGTATATTTTCTTAGCATCTCTATCTAGGTCAATGCCCTGCACAACTTTTAGAGAGTCTGTCTTTACTGGATACGTAGTCTGCGTTTTAAGAGAAGTGGAAAGTATAGAGGAAGTAACATCAGAATTAGAAAGTGATCCACCTGCTTGAACTACAAGATTAGAGCTAAGATCGATTTTAAGATCATAGCTTATGCCTAGATTGAGAGAAGGGTCATTAAGACCAGCTATTGGGATGGGAAAAAAGTCTCCTTGATTAATGAGATTCAGCGTCATATTACTGTCGTCAGTAAAAATTACACTTTGAGCATTTGATGAGATTGCAAACAGTAGAATTCCTAGACCTGAGATTAAAAATCTTAACATAGTTGTATTTGTTAGCTGTAAAGAATATTTACAATAAACCTAAAAATATTTTCAGACTACCTTAAAACATTAACTGTTAAAATACTTGATATCATCCTGTTTCCTTTCCCTCGCAGCTTTCAGTAAGTTTCGGCCCAACTGATACGCATGCACCTCTTCGGGGCCATCTGCTATACGCATCGCTCGCCAGTGGCTGTACATGCTCGCTAAGGGCAGATCAGACGATAATCCTTTGCCGCCAAAGACTTGCATGCACTCATCTATGATCTGAGCGGCGCTAGGAATAACAGAGATCTTTATAGTTGCAATCAGGTCCTTCGCACCTTTAGCACCATGCTTGTCTATCATGTCTGCTGTCTTCAATTTGAGCAGTCTGCATTTCTGAATTTCACAAAACAACTTAGCTGTCTTTTCTCTAATGCTCCCCAGCTCGTGTAGAGGTTTCCCAAAGGCTACTCGCTCATTTGCTCTTCTACACATATAATCGAAGGCTCGTTGCGCCGCACCTATGGAGCGCATGGCATGATGTATTCTTCCAGGACCCAGTCTGCCTTGTGCTATCTCAAAACCCCTCCCTTCACCTAAGATCAGATTTTCTACAGGGACCTTCACATCGGAAAGTTTTACTTCGCAGTGGCCACTAGGGTAGTCGTGCTGGTGCATAGCGCTGAGATCTCTCACTATCTTTACACCTGCTGTGCCCACAGGTACGATGACCATACTCTGCTGTGTATAGCTACTGGCATCAGGATCGGTTTTGCCCATTACAATATAGAAAGCGCAGTTAGGGTGGCGGACATTAGAAGACCACCACTTGGTACCATTGATGACATAGCTGTCACCATCTCTGACTATCGAGGTCTGGATATTTCTTGCATCCGAACTTGCAACTTCTGGCTCGGTCATCAGGAAAGCAGAACGGATTTTTCCATCTAGCATGGGTTCTAGATATTGTTTCTTTTGAACGGCTGAACCGTACTTAGCGAGCACCTCCATGTTACCAGTGTCAGGAGCATTGCAATTGAATATTTCTGAAGCCCACATAATTTTACCCATTTCTTCAGCTAATACCGCGTACTCCACATTAGTCAGTCCTCCAGTGTACTTCTCATATTCTAGAGGCAAGAAAAGATTCCATAAGCCTGCCGCTTTGGCTTTGGCTTTGAGCGGTTCTATAGCAGGATGTAATTGGCCAGGATTAGGTGCATAGAATTTTTCTAACTCTTGTTCGATAGGATAGAGGTGCTCATCCATGAATTGAATGACTTTTGCTCTGTAGTCTTTGGCTTTATCTGATAGTTCGAATGGCATGTCGATTATAATTTATAAAATGAGGTCAGCAGCAATTTTGCTCATTGCTTTAGCGATAAGGCCGAAGCTTTTCATTCTTTCATCATTAGTGTCGCCATCTAAGTAGCGCTTGTATAATTGCTGTGAAATGACAGCGGCCTTGGCATAGGCAAAAGCTTCATACCAAGAAATATTTTCCAGAGATAAGCCTGTATGCTCTTGGTAGATGTCTTTGATAAACTGTCCTGGTGGAAAATCACCTATAAGTTGTATCGGAAGATTTTTGAGATCTTTCTTGCGTTCGTCAGGATGGTAAGAGAGTGCGATACCTAAATCCATGAGCGGGTCTCCAAGAGTACACATGTCCCAATCAAAAAGAGCGGTGACCTTATCTGGATTGTCAGGTTGGAACTGGCAGTTGTCCAGCTTGACGTCATTATGTATGATTGAGATTTTTTGGGTGGTGGGTAGATCCTCTTGGAGTTTTTGGAGAACGTTGTCCATGTGCTCACTTTTTTCAGACTGTGACAATGTCCATCGTTTTGTCCAGCCAGCAATTTGTCGTTCCAAGAAACCTTCTGGTCGTCCTAGTTGACTTAGGCCAACCTTCTCATAGTCGACCATATGTAACTCAGCAAGTGCTCGTACCATGGCAGCAGTCAGCCTTTTTTCGGCTTTATCATAGCTGCTAAAGCAGGCTGGTAGGCCTTGCCGCATAACCACCCCTTGTCTTCGATCTAGTATGACAAAAGGAGCACCGATGATATCAGTATCAGCACAGTAGTGATAGGCATGCGGAGCAGGAGGGAAGTGTGGATTTAGCTTAGAAAGGACTTTGTATTCTCTTTTCATATCGTGTGCCCCAGGCGCGATGGTGCCAAAGGGTGGCCGCCGAAGTACATACTCTTTATTATCGAATTTTACGAGGTAGGTAAGATTAGCATGACCGCCATGAAACTGGGCAATGGACATAGCTCCAGTTGTCTCAGTTAGTTCTTGCCTGAGATGCGCCTCTAGCTTTTGCCAATTCAGGTCTTCGCCATCTCTTATATCTTTTGCATGATCCATTCTGTGATAAAGCTAAGCCCTACAAGGTATATATCTGGTATAGAGGGTGGATTTATTATTTTAGTAATACTGATTATTTTTTGTGTTTAAGCTGAATTTGTATGGGAGTTAGAAGAATCTATTGTTCTAAAATCACAAATCCTTTACACATCTGAATCCTGTGTGATTCAGTCCAGTATCTACAGTTGTGCCCATGCGTCTAGCATTTCTATATCCTGAGCAATAGCTGTCATTGCATAAAAAGGATCCACCTCTGATCACCCTTTCTTGCTGATATGGATTTCTAGGATTGTATGACTGGCTTGGCCCTGCTACAGAAGACACTTTATCTTTTTTCTTCTTGTAATAATTTTCATCAAACCAATCTTCACACAGTTCCCATACATTACCACTCATGTCATATAATCCATATCCATTAGGTGGAAACGATTTTACGGGAGCTGTATATTCATAGCCATCTTTTTTTGTATTCTTAAATGGAAATAGACCTTGAAAGAAATTAGCTTTCGGTTTGCCATTCTCTACGGCTTCATTGCCCCATGGATAAATTTTGTTTTCTAGACCACCTCTTGCTGCCCATTCCCACTCAGCCTCAGTAGGTAATCGCTTCCCACTCCAGTCACAATAAGCCTTCGCATCTTCCCAGGCTATCTGCACCACTGGATGATTCATTTTATACTCTATACTGCTATCAGGACCGAGCGGATGTCTCCAGTCAGCACCTATTACCCATTGCCACCAGAGCTGAGAATTATGCAAAGCTACTGGCCCGTCAGTATAAGCAAAGACTAAAGACCCTGGTGCGAGTAAGCTATCAGGGGGCTTAGGTGTACCAGGTGGTACTTGGGTCATGAGTTCTTCCCATGAGACTGCCCTTTCCGCGACGGTGATATAGTCAGTCGCCGTTACAAATTTCAAGAAGTCAGCATTGGTGACCTCTGTTATATCCATGAGAAATGATTTGATTTCTACTCGATGCTTTGGATATTCATTTTGATCAGCTTGGTTATTGTCACCACCCATATTCAAGATACCACTTGGTATGGTTACCATGCCTTCTACTGCTACGGTAGCTAAGGGCTGGCTAGTTACAGTAGGCTTAGATTCTTGTTTGCAAGCAGCCAATAAGTAAATTGATAAAACAAAGAAGATGATGGGCTTAACGATGGTTGATGGATTTTGTATTGTGAACAGCCAAGATAAGATATACTTAGTTAGATACGAATTTCATGGTGTGACTACTGCTTAAGAGCAGTCTATTAATTTTGTCGCGATTTAGTTTTAAATCCCCCTAAATATGAGTTTCTTTGCTGACCTTATTAAGAAATGCCAAATAGTTGGCTTTCCCGTCTAAGAGTATAGCGCATTATAATCGAAGACAAAAGATATAGTTATGAGAGTATAGCTCAGTTGGTTTATAAGACTGAGTGGTTGCTCTGGAAGAGCAAATGAGTTGACTAAATGTCAAGTCATAGTGAAGGAACCTGATCATCAGATCAGGGTGGGGGACTGAACGGTCCGCAAGAGGCGGATCATACAGACTAAATGTCTGTATGAAGAGAAGGAACCGATTTATCAAAATCGGGAGGGAAGGCGGTAATGCTCGATGGCGCATTATAATCGAAGACAAAAGATATAGTTATGAGAGTATAGCTCAGTTGGTTTAGAGCATTACCTTGACAGAGATGTCTCCCCTTGCATTTTTAGCACATAACTATATGATTGTCAGTAAGTTATAAAATGACACCGACCCCGAAAAAGTCATTTTTTAGCCATTTTAACCACTTTTCTGACACCATGATTCTACCCGAAGCAAAGATCATCCTTTACAAAGGAAAGACTCTTTAGGACAACAAACACCCCATCGTTTTACAAGTCAAAATTGGTACTAACGATTACAGACGTATCAGCCTTTCGATGGCTGCAAATTCCAAAGAATGGAATGCTACTGACGCAAGATTTCGAGACACAAAAAACAAAGAGTACGAAAATCGAGAACTCTTTGATGTAGAATCAAAGTGCAATGAAATTCTTGATCAGTTCATCCAAAAGATGAAAAA
>CALLAE010000031.1 GCA_938002665.1 uncultured Saprospiraceae bacterium
ATTCAATCAAGCAATGAAATGGTCAATGACACTTTATACCAGTTGCTTTATTATAAAAATCAGCATAAAGAATACTTGGATCATGAAGCAAATAATTTACTCGAATACTTAGTTGAAATCGGCCTTCATCAGTCAGCATACAATGTGAGAAGCGGAGAGCATATGAAGTATGATGATGTGAAGTGGGATAAAGCGCTGGAAGATGTCATCAGTAGATTAGAAAAAGTTGAAAGTAGCTCTTGGCCTTGGTTTGAGGATGATTCTAAATGAAGCAGATCAGAGGCTACTCATTTCCCTTGATGACCTCCTCTATCACTCTAGCATAATGCTTGTGCTCCAACTCTAGTACTTTCTTGGCAATAATATCAGGCGTATCAGCGCTGTGCAGAGCCACCTTGTCCTGAAAGATTATCTGTCCTTCATCGTACTCAGCATCTACATAATGAATGGTCATGCCGGATACTTTCTCGTAATTATTGAATACTGCCTGATGCACTCTAGAGCCGTACATTCCTTTGCCACCATACTGAGGGAGCAGAGCCGGGTGGATATTCAGTATTCTTTTAGGAAAGGCCTGGACAAGAAACTCAGGAATCAATTGTAGGTACCCGGCTAGGGCTATCATATCTACTTGGTATTCTTTCAGTAGGGGTAGTAGATAATCAGGGTCCTTGAATTCTGCATTGCTCAGGTATCTACCTTCGATTTTATGCTTCTTAGCTCTGGTAAGTACGTAGGCCTCTGCTTTATTGCTCAAGATCAGAGTGACTTTTGCCAGTGGGTGATCTGTAAAGTGTTGTATTATCTGTTCTGCATTAGAACCACTTCCAGAGGCAAATATGGCAATGCTGTGGGGCATGTCTGTAAGCTGGGTTTTTATCTTATAGCACTATAACGAGAAGTTCTCGACGGATCTATTCTGATCATCAGTTCATAGATTTTAGTCTGGTCACCTCTACCTGCCCCTTTAAAGATTTCTATGATTTCGTCTCGCTTGCAATCCCCAAACATCTGTATGATACCACTATTCAGAATAGAAGAGTTGACTTGGTCCACAGCGGTGATAGCACTCATCATTACTGCTCTGGCTTTACCAGGATCATCATACATTTTGTCTAGGCTCTTTATATGGTACTCGTGCATGGCTTGTCTGTAGGGTCTGCCTCTAGGGCTGAGTAATTCTGTGATGATATTGTAACGGCTGGTATTACTTTTAAAAGCAACATCCCATGCTGTACCCGCGGCAGCTGATTGTGGAACAGAGCTAAGGACGTTCTGTACAGTTCTAAAATGTTCGTCACCACCAAAAGGAGCAAAAGAATCATAATCAAAACCCAACATCAAATAGGCATAGTAAGTCATCAATGATGAAAGTGGATCTATATAGTTATTGAAACTATTCTGAATCGGTTGCAACTCTGTGTATGAGATGATCAGACCTTTGTCTACATAGTTCAGTACAGGTGATTTGTAGTTGCTTTGGTATACGGGTCTGATTGTCTGCATGAAGATGTCTGCAGAAAAAGAATTTGCTGAGAGGTCTTCTGTAACTGTAACATTGAGACTGCCTTCTATTTTTTCAAAATCCTCGAATTCATCTTCCGTCCACTTAGTATTATTAAAGAAGGCTTCCAGTTCTTTTTCCAAAGTCTGGAATACTTTCGGATCTATTTTGGTAGTCCTGCCAGCAGTGACTTGTACGTCTAGGTTTAGTTCCTGACCAGATAAGCTAGGTGATAGCAGTACTAATAATAGTGGTAATAGATATTTCATAAAATTGACACAAAGGTTAAATTGACTAATCTCAGTTCTTAACGTAATTATCTACCAAAGTATTGATTATATCCTCAGCTACTTTGTCTTTTGATTTCATTTCATAGGCCTTTCTCTCACCATTATTAGTGAAAATGGTCACTTTGTTAGTATCTAGTTTGAAACCTGCGCCTTTGTCTTTCAAAGAATTCAGCACTATGAAATCGAAGTTTTTCTTTTCTAGTTTCTTCTGAGCATAGTGTTCGGCATCTTTTGTTTCTAGTGCAAAGCCGATATGGATTTGGCTCTTTGTTTTCTGTGCCCCTAGTGTCGCTGCTATATCTCTGGTTTTGGTCAGAGAGAGATCCAGAACATCTGATGACTTCTTTATCTTTTCTGGTGCTGCTGACTCAGGTCGATAATCTGCTACAGCTGCTGCGAAGATAATTACATCAGAAGAAGGATGATGTTCTGCTGTCGCCTGGTACATGTCTTCGCCCGAGGTTACTTTGACCACCTTGATTACTGGCTCTGTAATCTGTAAAGCATTAGGCCCTAAGACAAGCACGACTTCTGCACCACGCTGTACACATTGCTTGGCTAAGGCATAGCCCATCTTACCAGAGCTATGGTTGCCGATAAATCTTACGGGGTCTATCGCCTCATAAGTAGGTCCTGCAGTAATGAGTACTTTCTTTCCCGTCAGATCTTGTTCTTGCTGGAGGGCAGCAGTTAATTGTGCTACGATATTTTCCGGCTCAGCCATGCGGCCTTTGCCCATCAGCCCACTAGCCAGTTCACCAGTCTCTGCATCTATCAGCGTATTGCCATACGTTTCCAGTCGCTTTATATTAGCTACAGTGGCTGGATGTAACCACATATCTCTATCCATAGCAGGTGCAAAATAGACAGGGCACTTAGCAGAAAGATATACAGCAGTTACGATGTTGTCACTGATCCCATTCGCCATCTTCCCTAGAGTGGTAGCAGTGGCAGGAGCGACGACCATGAGGTCAGCCCACAGTCCTAGTTCCACATGATTATTCCATGCAGCACCATCTATGACATCTGTATGTACGGGATGCTTAGAGAGGGTAGAAAGAGTAAGGGGAGAAATAAAGGCGGTGGCCGAAGGTGTCATGATGACTTTGACTTCAGCACCTGCTTTTATCATGAGTCTGGTAAGTACGGCAGCTTTGTAGGCAGCTATACTTCCAGTGACGGCAAGGAGTATTTTTTTGCCTTTCAAATTTTAGTGTAGATGAGTGAAAGAAAACACGGGCTTGCTTTTTATGCTAAGTCTTCCTCTTCTTGTTTTTGGTCTCTGTATCTGTATTCTAGATTTCCGTCCAGAAATTCATTCATTGAAATAACAGCGGCATTAGGAAGTTTCTCATAGAATTTTGAAATTTCTATTTGCTCCTTGTTTTCCTGAATTTCTTCTATCGTCTCAGAGTTGACAGCAAATTCTTCCAACTTACCATGAAGCTCATGCTTGATGTCTACAGAGAGTTGTTTTGCTCTGCTTGCAATTATCGCCAGTGCTTCATAGATGTTTCCAGTCTCTTCTATGAGTTTGGTCACATCTCTCGCTTCCGCATTAGGATTGATATTCTGAACTTGATTTTTGATATCTGTCATTATTGAAATCTTTTTAATTCGTTATTGCAATATCTAATGATGTCGTCTATTTCTTTTTTGTTTTTTGAATCAGGGTATTTAGCCAGATGTTTTTCGCTTTTTTCAATAGCATCTATAAGTCGCTCTTCCATCTTTTCGTAGACACTATTCTTTGCTAATTCTTCACTTGACTTTACAATCAGAAATTTTATTTCTTCTGATCTTTTAGTTTCAGGAAAGTCTTTCAAAGTGTTTTGGAGAGAGGTCATTGCGGCTTGGTAATTTCTTAAGTCGTAATATAGTTTACCCTGATGGAAAGACTTGTCTTCTAGCTTTAGTCTCAGTTCGTCCATTAGTGCATTACATTCTTCTACTCTTGTACTGTTAGGGTAAGTATTGATGAAGTACTGTAGTTTTTCTATCGCTGTCTGCGAAGGCGTCTGATCTAGTTTATAGTTGGGGGACATTTGATAATTAGAATAAGCTGACATAAAGGCCATCTCTTCTTTTTTTACTGAGTTGTAAAAGGTCTTAGTAAAGTTATCAAAGTAGTGCGATGCTAAGATGTACTGATCCATATTGTAGAAGGTGTACGAGTAATTGTAGAACACATCTTCTGCTTCTTTCTTTCCTCTGTAGAATGGAATTACCAGCTCATAGAGACTTTGTGCTTTCTGATAATTCTCCCCTTCAAAGTACTCATTGGCTGCAGCCAATATTTTTACAGGATCATTACTGCTTCTGACTTGCTCATAAGCAGATTTACAGCCCGTTATGCAGAAGGCTGTAAAAAGGATAAAATATGCGACAAGTCTTAATTTCATAGAGCCCGCAAAGGTAGTTTATTTTGCATGAATATACAATGCCATGATTCTAACGAAAGTGCTGATTATCATGGTTTTATATAGCCAAAGTTTTATGATTTATTTAAGATAAGCTTGTCTTACCAAGCAGCTGAGTACTAAGATTAGTTCAATTTCTCCACGATACTCCTATCATTCATTAGCCGAGGTACCTTATTCTGGCCTCCTAGCCGCCCTTGAGAGGCCATGTATTCTCTGAAACTGCCCGCTTGCAAAGGCCTTATTTTCAGCGTCTGGATAATGTTTCCAGAAAGTAGATCATGATAGTAGATATTCTGTCGCGCTATTTCTTCATCAAGATCAAAGGCGATCATATCCAGTTGCTCCGGCACCTTGTCAAATTCTATAAACCATTCGTGATAAGGCAAACCACCCTCTGATGGATTCACCTGTGGCGCTACTGTAAATTCATTGATTACCAGACCATGACGCTGACCCACTATGGCTATCGCCTCCTCCACTTCTTTTGCAATCACATGCTCACCGAAAGCAGAGATAAAATGCTTGACGCGACCGCTCACTCTTATCTTATAAGGTGCTAGAGAAGTAAATCTAATAGTGTCCCCAAGATTGTAGGCCCACAGGCCAGCATTAGAACTTAGGATAAGCACATAGTCTTTATCCAGCTCTACGTCTTCCAAGGTTAATCTAGTAGGAGCTTCTTTATGGATTTCTGTCAGGGGCACAAATTCAAAATAGAGTCCTGCATTTGTATTCAGCAGCAGGCCGGCATCTTTATAGTCGTTCTGATAGGCAATGAAACCTTCTGATGCAGGGTAGGTTTCTAGCGAAGGAATTTCAGTGCCGTGAAATTGGTTGATGGAAGCCCTGTATGGTTCATAGTTTACTCCTCCATAGACGAAGAGTTGGAGATTAGGAAAGATTTCTATGATGGACTTTTTGCCAGTCTTAGCTAGTAATCTTTCGTAGTACATCTGCACCCAGGGCGGGATGCCACTGATCAGTCTGAGATCTTGATTGTAAGTTTCTTCTACGATTTTGTCCAGCTTAGCTTCCCAGGGCTCTATACAGTTAGTAGAGTAGGAGGGGAGCTGACCGGGTTTGACCCATGACGGAATTTCGTGATTGACGATGCCAGAGAGACGGCCAGTTTTGATGCCGGATTTGAGTGATAGTTCAGGAGAGCCAGAAATAAAAATCAACTTTCCATCAAAGACTGGTGCTTTTGTTTGGTGCACATAATTGAGTATGGCTCTGCTGGCTGTATCGATTTGGCTTTTGATGGAGGCCTTCGTGATTGGGATATATTTTATACCACTAGTCGTTCCTGAGGTTTTACCAAAGTATTTGGGTTTGCCAGGCCATAGGACATTGGTGTCTCCAGCTATAAGTCGGGAGTTATAGTCTTTTAGGTCTTCGTAGGTTCTGATGGGCACCTGTCGGGCGAAAGAAGAAGCATCAGTTATCTCATGGAACTTATGGTCTTTTCCGAACACAGTATGCTTGCCTTTGGCTAGGAGTTGCAGGAGGCAGTTGCGCTGATCTTTGATGGCATTTTGGCTATCGCTAATAGTTTTTGCTGCAGTGCGGGCTGCATGGAGGCCAATGATTTTTGACTTGATAGACAAGTTGGGTCAGGATTAAAACTCTTCTATAAAATTACCCCAGGCCCAGCCTTCAGTTCCGGCGTATCTGATTTTGCACCACTTACCTGCTTTGCCATTAAGGTAATAGGTTTTAGTATCATAGAACATGACTTCTACTTCTGAGTTTGCAGGGATTCTCATGACTACATTAGAGACGAGAGAAGGTTCTGATCTGAGATTCATCGTTTCGCTATCTACGATGATCATTCCACGCTTATATTTTCCTTGTCCCTGAAAGGCGGCTAATTGCTTTTCTAAATCTGCGATGATAGAATCTTTTTCAGCAAGCTGTTTTTCATGATTCTTGATACCTGGATTGGGGATAACAGAGAAAAAAGATGATAGGACTTCGGTAGGGCTTTTTTGGGCTATAATAGAAGTAGTGAGCCAGATAGCGCAAAAGGCAAATAGCACAAGATAGACCCATCGGAAGATGGGATTCTGCTGTTTTTGACCATACCGTGCTTTAGCCATAATTGGGATGTCTTGAAGGAATAGCTAGTCGTTCTGACCCTCTATTACCTATAGAATGCTATTACTCGCCTAAGATAGGAGTCATAGCTATACTATCGAAATGCTAGTGCAAGAAAAATGCCATCTAACTTACTAAGGCGGTAAGCATTATTTAATTTAGCCTCGGATATGTTAAGAAACCTGTTGTTTTTATTAGTTATCTGCTTTGTAAGTGATTACTTAGGAGCCCAGATAAATGGTCCTTCAGCCTCTAAGCTTACTTCCTTTAATGTAATACCTATTCCTCATAAAGAAGCCGAGTTAGAACCCACATGGAACTATATGCGAAATAAAGGGCCTGTAGGCACTGACTCCATCATGATATCCACTAATCTCTCCTGGAGGCTCACCTATGGTATTGCAGAAGGGGCTGAGATAGGTCTATCTACTCCTTCCAATTTTTCTAGTCTTTGCATAGGTTCGAAAGTCAGAATATTCGAACAGGGAAAGACAGCTCTAGCACTGATGGGCGGGGTAGGTTTCAATCTCCAGAATGGTCTCATAGGTCCTGACCAGAGTTTGCTGAGTTATTATGCGGGCGGACTCATCGCTGCTTTTCAGTTGGACGAAAAGAATTCTATAGATGCCAATATTCAGGCCTATCACAATGCAGGTGGTGGCCCTACTAATATTTTTATGAGTGCCGACTGGGGAAGCTATGTGCTAGGGGATAAGTTTCAGCTGATCCTTAGTGCTAGTTATAATCACAGCTCTCTTAGTAAGGTAGTGATGATTAACCCTGGCTTTGCTATAGAGTCGGCTAAGAATTTTATCCTTGTGCTCAATCCTGCCATTACCGTGTCTGGCGCAGATCCTATCTATGCACCTCAGACTTTTGCGTTGGGGCTTTCTTATACTTCATTGTGGAGGTAGGGTGCTGAGGTATCTGTCAGTTGTCAACTCATCCCCGGCCCTTCTCTTGGAAAGAGAAGGGAATGCTGCCCGCTTCTTCCTTTTGTCAGAATTAGGATTTGAAGGATTTTGGGATTTGAAGGATTTTAGGGACTTGATTCTGTCTTGAGTACGCTGAACAGGGGGTCAACTCATCCCCGGCCCTTCTCTTGAAAGAGAAGGGAGTGCTGCCCGCTTCTTCCTTTTGTCAGAATTAGGATTAATAAGATTTAAGGATTTACATGATTTTATATCCCACTCCCTTTTCATACTGACCGAGGAACGAGCGGAAGTATCTTCCGTCTCGTCTATCGTAGCTCTTAGTCGGAGAACAATAGTCTGCGGGATGAATTTCCCTTCAGGGATTATAGGGTGCGGGAGGTAGAGACGAAAATAACTTTTGTACCTAGTTTATCATTGTAATTATTGTTCCACGACAACTTAGTCACAACGCGACGTAAGAACTCTCCACTTCATTGCATTTCGGTCGAGTTGACAAAGGGGGTGAGACGTAAGAACTCTCCACCTCATTTAATCATGGTCGAATTAGATTTACACTTAAACTTATTAGTTGAAATTTCCTTTTTTGGAATTTCTCTTAAAAGAAAAGGCCCATCTCTCGACAGGCCCTTGTTCATCTTGTATGAAGATTTATCTTATTGAATATTGAAAGTCAAT
The DNA here is from genome assembly GCA_938002665.1 of uncultured Saprospiraceae bacterium. GTDB lineage: Bacteria > Bacteroidota > Bacteroidia > Chitinophagales > Saprospiraceae > RFSX01. The sequence continues at coordinate 7,925 of CALLAE010000031.1, forward strand.
GTTTCTGATACGACATTGCTGTCATCGTCAGTTGCAGAAAGATTTACACTGTATTCACCTGCTGTTAGAAGAGTATCTAGAGTCAGGGAAATGTTGATAGGTATTGACGTTGGATCTACAATGTTAGAAAGGTTGAGATCTTCGTCAAGGACTAGTTCATTAGAGCCACTAGCAACATTGATTCTGGTGATAGCACTGTCATCTGTGGCAGTACCGCTGATGTTTAGTACATCGCCAGCTGCAAAAGTTGCCCCATCTTCAGGAGAAGTTATTGTTACTACTGGATCCTCGCCACTGCTGCATGAGCTCATAATAAGTAGGCCTGTAAGTAGAAGACCGAAAGAAATAAGTTTTGTCATAATTTAATTTTTATTGATAACGGTATTTATTCTGAAATTATTAATTCTTAATTGTTAAACTAGACCAGTCTTATGTAAGATAGTCAGTTGTGGTCCGTAGGCTTTGGATATGTTTTCCTGAACGAAAGTCGTCTCAGTATCTCCGAAAGCAATCAGCCTTTGATTGAGTAGAATGACTTTATCGAAGTATTCTACTACCGTAGATAGGTCATGGTGTACTACGAGAATGGTTTTCCCTTGTTGGGCCAGTTCTTTGAGGATAGAAATGATTTTCTCTTCTGTAGTAATATCTACCCCTACAAAAGGTTCATCCAGAAAAAAGATATCAGCCTGCTGGCAGAGTGCCCGTGCTATGAATACCCTCTGCTGCTGTCCACCTGATAGTTTTCCTATCTGTCGGTTAGCCAGGTTAAGGATACCTATTTGATCCATGGCTTTGTCCGCTATGGCCTGATCGTTTTTGTCTAGTCGCTGGAGTAGTTTTTTGTAAGGATATCTGCCCATCAGAACGATGTCTCTTACTGTGGCAGGGAACTCCCAGTCTACTTCGTCTTTCTGAGGAACGTAGGCAATTTGTTTTCTGACATCGTCTATTTCATCGCCGAGCACTTCTATATCTCCTGCATTATAATCTATGAGCCCTAGAATGGACTTGAAGAGGGTAGACTTGCCGGCACCGTTAGGTCCTATAACTCCATAGACGTTTCCTGCATGGATGTCTAAGTGTATGTTAGTCAGTACTCTTTTAGTACCGTAGTTTACGGAGAGACCTCTTACTTTGATATGGGTATTAGGTGCCACTATTATTTATTCATTTTCATGATAATAAAGACGAGTCCTAGGATCATGACTAGCCCTAGAATAAGATAAGGTATAAATCCAGACCCTTCCTCTTCTTTAATAGTTATGGACTCGGTACTGTTTTGTCCTTTGGTAAGGGCATTGACTATGATGTCTGTATTAGATTTGAGCATGTCATAATAGGAATTTCCACCACTGCCTTTCTCGCCTATGGAGTCAGCAAAGAGAGCTCCACCTATACTCACGTTATTATCTTTAGCTATTTGTTTTAGGAGCTTTGGATTGATAGTGGTTTCTATAAATATTGCAGGCACGCCGCTGTCTTTTATGGCTTTGACTACACGGAGCATGTCAGAAGTCTGTGCTTCAGATTCTGTAGAGATACCTATGACACCTTCTACTCTCATACCATACTTTTTGCCATAATAGGAGAAGGCGTCATGAGAGGTGATTAGTAGTCTTTGGGCCACAGGAATTTCTTGTATTCTTTTTGTGATATAGCTGTCGAGCTCTACTAGTTTTTTGGAGTAGGCGGCATGGTTCGCTTTGTAGTAGTCGGCATTTAGGGGATCTAGTTCTATGAGACCTTCTAGGATGTTTTTTATGTATACCTGTGATAGGCTGACATCCATCCATGCATGTGGGTCATAAGCGTTCTTGTAGACTGAGCTTGAAATAGGGGTCAGCCCATCAGTCCCTGTGATGGTTTTTGCTTTTGTGCCTGAGTTATCTATCAGATCTGTTATCCATCCTTCAAAGGTGAGACCATTAATAAAGATGAGATCAGCATTGGTTACTTTTTGTGCATCAGAGGGATTGGGTTCGTAGATATGCGGGTCGCCACCTATAGGCACTATGAGTTTGCTTACTACTTTATCTCCAGCGATATTATTGACCATGTCCCACATGATGGATGCGGAGGAGACAACGACTTTCTTATCAGTTGCTTGCTGGTCTGCTGACTGTGCAGAGGCTAAGGATAGAAAAAAACTGAGTACTAGTGTGAAAGAGAATCTACACATATTAGCTGGAAGATTTTTTGACAAATAAATTCGAGCAAGCCTTCTGAGAAAGTACTTTTTCTGAGCTGTTATCGATTAGTATGTTTTTAGAATGATCAAAGTCTATGTGATTAAGTACTTTGATTTCGGTACCTAGACTGATGCCTTGCTGATTAAGATATTGTAGAAAGGGGGTATCATGTTCTCTGACACCTACTACGACTCCTTTTTCACCTTTGGTCAGACTTTGTAGCGAGACTTGATTTCTGATAGTAAACTTTCCTTCGGCATTGGGGATAGGGTCTCCGTGTGGGTCATACTTAGGATTGCCTAGGTAGTCATCCAGTTTTTTTATGAGGTCATCAGAATCCACATGTTCTAGTTGCTCTGCTAAGTCATGCACTTCATCCCAAGAAAATCCTAGTTTATCTACTAAGAAGACTTCCCAGAGTCTGTGTTTCCTTACAAGATTTGTGGCCATCTTGATGCCCTTAGAGGTTAGGTAGACACCTTTGTACTTTTCGTAATGGAAATATTCCTTTTCAGAAAGCCTCTTGAGCATATCAGTTACTGAGGCTGGGGAAGTGGACAAGTGCTGGGCTATGGCGTTGGTGTTGGCTGAACCTTGGTTTTTTTCTGTTATCTTATAGATCGCCTTGATGTAGTTTTCTTCTGTTTCTGTAGCCATTGTTATAGAACTATAGTGTAAATATAAAATATTTTTAGATTAGCTTAAAAATATTATTTAGCTAGTCCAAAAATTCCAACTTCAGACTTATAGAGGAGCTTTCCTAACTTTACCTCTACATGAAACAGTAGCGATGTACAAAGCCATAATACTTTTAGTAATTCTTAGTCTAACTAGCTGCAAATCAGATCCTAAACAGACACCTGTCGATAATCCAACCATTATCGATAAGGCACCAAAATTTGAAAAGTCAGTAAAGACAAGGCCTTTAAATAAAGCCGAAAAGGTGGCCCTCAAGGAGAATGGTAAGCCTGAATTAAAAGGACTAATGAAAGATTATAAAGGTGGAGAGAAACATTCTGATGCTTATGCTGGCAGACCGAAGGTGCTAGGTTTTTGGGCTTCATGGTGTGGACCTTGTATCAAAGAAAAGCCCATTCTCAAGCAACTAGCAGAAAAATACCCAGACATCCAGTTTCTATCTATTTCTGTAGATGAGGAACAAGCTTTGGCTCAGGATTTCTTTCATAACAGAAGAATGGAAATACAACCTTATGATTATTGGATAGGAGAGGATGACAGTAATCCCCTCAAGTGGTATACCTTAAGAACCTTAGATGATGGCACTGGAAATGCAGCGATTATATCTTTGCCTAGTTACATTCTGGTAGGGGCTGATGGAAAGATTATTTCTAATGATCTGCCTTGGCCTAGTTCTGGAGGCATGCAAGCTTACTTGGATAAGTTATAGTCTTGAAAAGAACTCCTTTCAATGAATGAAAATGGAACCCTAGGAATAACAATCTATTTTAGTAAGCAAAGTGAGTATTAGAATAACCTATTAATAGTGGCTACATACGGAGCAAATATTTTCTTAATCCTGTTTGGAGTTGGATTTATTGCAATCATCATATGGGTTTTACTTAAGCTAGTATATCCTGATATTGAAATTACCGACAGAATTTTAGGCACTATCTCGGTGATACTATTTGTTCCGTTTTCTTTTGAATTTTTTTCTCATACTACTCCGCATTTTAAAGATATAGATCCAATGATAGAGGCATGTTATGCTCCTCTTTCACATAGTCATCTTCTAACATTTATAACTTTTTTGTGCCTATCACTGATTTCGCTAATTGTGCTTTCTAAAAGAAAGTTAGCTCTGCCGCCACTGGTTATAACCTTATGCTTAGCACTAGCATCCATTGGGGTGATTATAATTACTTTTTTTACTATCCAGGTTTCCTCACACGATTCTTCCAGACTTTTTGCGTCATACGAGCACAAGGTGGCTTTATCACTTGTAGCCTTTCCTGTCTGTTTGATTCTTATTCATCTAAGAATTATTTACAACACAATTAAGCATCAAGCGGATCTAAACAAAGACATTCACTTTAAAAGTAAGTTTCTCAATCACTTAAACAGTTATCTGTCGAGAGCTAATTCTTGGCCACAAATTTCGATACTGCTTATAATTCCCTTATTCATAATTGTGACGATTATTCTCGTCCTTTTTGGTCAAGAACCGGATTCTATTACCAAGGTGTTTACAGATACAGCAACATGGAAATACTCTACGGAAATCCATCCGCCACCAGTAGATGATAGACATGGGCACTATCTATGTACAGTAGCTGCCCGTGGTAATCCCACTCTTGTCAAGCCAATCACAATAGGTCTAAGAAACGGAGAGCCAATCATAGTCAATAGACAACTTCAGATAGCTAATGCTTTTGAACAATTAATCGAAGAGCTATGCCCCTTGACACATAAAATAGTACGAAGGAACTATGACGAATATGGGCTTAATCTTTCAAAACGAATTGACACTGAGTATCTATCGAACCTGACTTACTTACTCATGAAGCCTATAGAATGGATGTTTCTGATAAGCTTATACCTGTGTTATGTAGATCCAGAGAAGCAAATATCGATTCAATACAAGGGAAGACAGAAAATTAAAACTACAGCCATCTAGTTATGAACTGATATTCACTTCTTCTATACTTTGGAGATAGTCGATCTTTTTGGGTTTTAAGATGCTGATTAATATTCTCTATCTAGCTCATAATCAGTTAATTGTGAAATCGTCAACATTCGATATAGAATAAACTTATATATGTTAATGTTAGTTATTTGTGAATTTTTTTCTCTGTTGAAATAGATTCCTATGACTAACTTTAATCATCTCTAACGAGAGACTAGGTTTTTTGAATATTCTTTTCAATATGAAGGTCGGGGGAAGTTATCTAAGTACCACGACAAGATATTCCAACTTGGGCGCAGGAAGGAAATCAATTAGTAATGTACTAGTGAAGCAGGGATGAGCAAATCATTAATGCCATTATGATAGTAAAGGTGATAACCTCAGGCTAACGCAGTCTGCTATTAGTGTTAAAAGAGCTGTACTTAAGATTTGACTATTGAAAAAGACTTCAAGAATTGACCAAGGAGACTACCTTGTATGAAGTACAACTAAGAAAAATTGGTCAAGGCTGTTATCTAATTAATGAATACCAACACTGAGATGGTAACACCACCAAAACAAACTACCTGAAGGATATCCCAATTGTCTGGATGGAGAGATTTAAATTTCGATAGTGCTAGAAATAGTACTATAGGGGAGAAATGAATAGCTATCAGTTCTCCCCTTTTTTATGCCTTTCTAGTAACTTTTTTTCATTGGTACCTTCTTTAATAGATACATAACTGTAATCTTAATGCTTAACTAATTGTTTATCAATTATTTATATATATAATACCTAGCTAACTATAGCCCTGATAAATTGGCTAAAAGCCAAAATCCACGTACTTTTGGACGCTGAATTATTCGAACTAAACTAAACTGACTTTACAATGGCACAGACTTTAATCATGGCTATTCCAGCTTTCGGAATCATAGCCCTATTATATACATTTTGGAAATCCGGCTGGGTTGGAAAACAAGACGTTGGAACTGAAAAGATGGCAAAAATTGCCAAGCACATCAGCGATGGCGCAATGTCCTTTCTAAAAGCGGAATACAAAATTCTGTCAATATTTGTTATCGTTGTCGCAATCCTTTTAGGATGGAGTGGCATGACTGAGGCATCTTCCCCGCTAGTTGCTTTATCTTTTATTCTAGGGGCTATCTGTTCAGGATTGGCTGGATTAATAGGTATGAAAGTGGCCACAAAAGCTAATGTTCGTACAACTGCAGCTGCAAGAACCAGTCTAGGTAAAGCCTTAGAAGTGGCTTTTGCTGGTGGAGCTGTTATGGGACTTGGTGTTGTAGGTCTTGGAGTATTAGGATTAGGTTCATTATTCTTTATCTACTCAGGCATGTTTGGAACTGGATCAGGAGATGAAGTGACTAGAGTTATAACAGTACTTACAGGATTTTCTTTTGGAGCCTCATCTATTGCGCTATTCGCAAGAGTGGGTGGTGGTATCTATACCAAAGCAGCCGATGTGGGTGCTGACCTAGTGGGAAAAGTTGAAGCAGGTATTCCTGAAGATCATCCGCTTAATCCTGCAACTATTGCTGATAACGTAGGTGATAATGTAGGTGATGTAGCTGGTATGGGGGCTGACTTATTTGAGTCATATGTAGGTTCTATAATAGGTACTATGGTTCTTGGTGCTACATATATCGGTATCACTGGTGGTTTTGATACAGGGAATACTTTTGGTGGAATGAATGCCGTATTGCTTCCACTGGTATTAGCCTGTGTAGGAATTGTAACCTCTATCGTAGGTACCTTCTTTGTAAAAGTAAAAGAGGGAGGAGATCCTCAGAAGGCTTTGAACCTAGGAGAATTTATTTCAGCTGGCTTGATGCTTGCTGCTACTTGGGCGATTGCGCAGTGGATGCTGCCTAACGGAATGGGTGGCTATACAGCTAACGGTGTATTCTTTGCCGTGCTTTGTGGATTAGCTGCTGGTCTATTGATCGGTATGATAACTGAGCACTATACAGGAACAGGCACTGGTCCAGTAAAATCTATAGTAAAACAATCACTGACAGGTGCTGCAACTAATATTATAGCAGGACTAGGTGTGGGTATGATATCTACAGCTCTGCCTATCATCGTATTGGCTGCGGCTATATTAGGAGCACATCATTTTGCTGGTCTCTATGGCATTGCAATTGCTGCAGTAGGGATGCTTTCTAATACAGGTATACAACTAGCCGTAGATGCTTATGGTCCTATCGCAGATAATGCAGGGGGTATTGCTGAGATGGCTGAGTTACCGAAAGAAGTAAGACAGAGAACTGATAAGTTAGATGCTGTAGGTAATACAACTGCAGCAATCGGAAAAGGGTTTGCAATCGGTTCTGCTGCACTTACAGCACTAGCGCTTTTTGCAGCTTTCATGGCGACAGCAGGAATCACATCTATCGATATCGCTCAGCCAAAAGTTATGGCAGGACTACTGGTAGGAGGTATGCTTCCATTCTTATTCTCTGCGCTTTCAATGAACGCAGTAGGAAAAGCGGCCATGGATATGATCAATGAGGTAAGAAGACAATTTGCAGATATTCCTGAGCTAAAAGCAGCGCTTAATGTCATGAAGAAAAATGATGGCAAAGAAATGAGCGAGTGGTCAGCAGCTGACGTGGCGACCTTTGAGGCTGCAGATGGAAAAGCTGAATACAGCAAATGTGTAGAAATCTCTACTGCTGCATCGATAAGAGAAATGATACTTCCAGGAGTTATCGCAGTTGTGACACCTGTCCTTTTTGGATTTGTGGGTGGTGCAGAAATGTTAGGAGGTGTTCTTGCAGGTGTTACAGTCTGTGGTGTGCTTATGGCCATCTTCCAGTCTAATGCTGGTGGTGCCTGGGATAATGCTAAGAAAATGTTTGAAGAAGGTGTAGAGATAGATGGTGTTATGCACTACAAAGGGTCTGAGGCACATAAGGCTACTGTTGTAGGTGATACAGTTGGTGATCCATTCAAGGATACTTCTGGTCCCTCACTTAATATCTTATTGAAATTAATGTCAGTTGTTGCGCTCGTAATTGCGCCGTTTATCTAAGAGGAGATGATACATCGCTTTAGGCGATTAGTGATATATAAGAAAGGCTTGTCCATGAGGGCAAGCCTTCTTTTGTATAGGAACTTGGAGCACTAGAATATTTTAAATGTTTTTGCGTTATGAGTTGAAAGGGCAATAATGAAATACCAACTTGCTATTACGGCAATCTGTCTGCTATTTATCCACAGCCAAGTGCAGAGCCAAATTCAAGCACCTCCCCACCCTGAGTTCTCCTCCTTCAAAGGCACTGTCTATAAAATGCCAATCGTAGAAATGATTTCTAAGAGAGGAACAAAATTCAAAGGACTACAGGAGCGCTATGATGAAAATGTATATGATTATCCAGTGTTGCAGGAGATAGAATTAGACCATCTAGAAATTCCAGAAACCTTTATCGATGAAGGAAAATTTCCTGGAGGTGTAGAGCGCAATACACAATATGCGATGGTGCTATATTCTGGAATGCAGATTACGCATAAGGCCTGCTATGAGTTTAGTCTTAATTCAGATGACGGGTCCATCTTGTGGATAGATGGTGAGGAGATAATCAATAATGATGGTGGTCATGAGATGACTTTCAAAAACGATTCCCTGATATACGAGCCTGGACTCTATGAGATTAAGGTCTGGTATTTTCAAGGTTTAGCAGATCGGTTTGGCTTAGAGCTAAAGGCTAAGATAGTGGGTAAGCCAGAGGTGTGCCCTAGTGCAGCAGCATCTGCTGTTTCAGAAAAACTAGAGTTTAATAGTAAAGTGTTTTTCACTTCAGGAAGTGCAGAGTTGAGGACTGAGGCCCAAACGGAACTAGCTCGGATAGCCACATTAATTTCTTCTAGGCCGACTGGTGGTACTATTACTGTAATAGGGCATACAGATAATGTGGGTACAGGGGCTGCTAACCAGCTATTATCGCAGCGCAGAGCACAAGCCATCGCGACGGCTCTACTAGGACTAGTGGGTGAGGACTATACCATCAGATCGGAAGGCAAAGGGGAGCTAAGTCCTATTGCAGATAATGCTACAGAAGAAGGACGTCTGAAAAATAGGAGGGTGGAGATCTTTCTTAAATTCTTGTAGCAAATGGCAGAAATATAATTAAGAACTTTTCTAAGCAGATTCTGGTGCAGCTAGCCCCAGAAATTTCTGAAGGTTGGCGACTGTCTTTTCTCTATCAAGATACCAACTGCTATAGGGAATAAAAAAGATGGTGAGCTTGATACGGTCTAGCATGCGGAGCTTAGCAGGAGAAAATTGTTCTTCAAATTCTCCAGGGTAGCCTATAAGATCTATACAGTAGTGCTTATCATTTACATTGACGATAAGATCGATTTTAGTACCACCTATCGGGTAGGAGACCATGATGTTTTCTAGTTGCCATGACTCTAGTACTTTCACTACTTCTAGCGAGAATTTGTCATAACTGCTAGTAGATTTTGGCTGAGTCGGTTTTTGGTTTTCTATGCTCTGTAGATATCTGATGAAGAGGTGCTTATCTGAAAATTTATTGTGGTCGATAGAGCAATAGACCAGCTGTTTTATTCGAGCCCTAGTGATGGATACATTTAGCACAGGGACTTGGTTGAGATAGCTGAACACGGAAGGGTGGATATCATTATCTACAACACAAGACACGAGGACTATATCTCGTTCTTCTCCTTGGAAATGATAAGGGGTGCCTACGAGTAGTTTGTGCTTTTTGCGCATGTTTAAGGAGACCCTACTCCGGATGAGTTTTTTGATTAGAGCTACTTGTGCTGTAAAAGGGGAGATGACTCCTATGCTTTTACTGAGCCTAGCGGGTAGATTCTTTTCGGCATTGACTAAGTCTTTCAGTTTTTGGATTATGGCATTCGCTTCGGTCTCGTTTTTTCCAGCACCATCGCGGCTACCATTTACTTTTACCATGCTGAGGTCCTTAGAAGATTCGTTTTTGAGCAGTGTCATTATTTTTAGGTTCCCATTATAGAATTCTTTGTTGGGGAAAGAAATGATGGAGGGGAGGCTACGGTAGTGTTCATTTAGAAATACCAGTTGGTCTTTGTAGTTGACAGAAGCATTTACAAGGTCTAGTAAACTATCCGTTCTGTAAGGTGGAACACTGGCGTCGATATCGTTTTCTTGTCTCAAGGTATTTTCTTGTTCGGCAGATAAGAAAGAATAGTGGGTGAGTTGCTTAGAATCTCCTATTACTACTATTTTCTTTGCGCGATAGATGAGTGGGATGCTACTGGCGATATCGCATTGGGAGGCTTCATCTATGATGAGTACATCGAAGAGGCCTTCTTGCAGTGGGAGGATAGTGGATATATCTTTGGCATTACAGACCCACAGCGGAAGGGCTTTGAGGATGAGACCAAAGTCTAGTTTTTCGAATTTTTCGTGGATTATATTTCCGAATTCTTCTTTCAGAGTTTCTATGAGCTTGATAAATTCTTTTCTTCTCTGATCTACGACAGTGTAGAGGAAGGATTGGTATTTTATTTTGAGATATTTTTTGAGTCTCTGATTTTGGTATTTCTTTTTTACATCTATGGATTTTTTGATTTTCCATACAGGCACTTTTCTGTCTTTCTGGTAGAGAATCCATTTTTCTCTGAATCTATCAAAGAAATTAACTTCTTCATCAAAATAGAATTTACCCCATTTGATTTCTGCCTTTTCTATTTCATGTAATCGTTCATAAAGATTATCTATCTCAGATTCCAGTTTTTCTATTTCTTTTCTTTGGGATGCTATTTCTAGATTTTTGTGGACAAATATTTTTCTATTAAGAATACTTGTAAGTTTTCTCATTAGATTTTTTCTGTAGTCCTTTCTCGCTGTTTTTATAATTAAGTCCTTCAGGCCAAAAGTCTTTTCCAGCATATCAGAAATCACCTTCCCGGCCTGGTTGTTTTTAGAAGCTATAAGGACTGATTTTCCTTCTGCGATCAACTCCGATGCTAGGGCGGAGACAGTGAAGGTTTTTCCTGTCCCAGGAGCGCCGATGACCAGCGTTTTGTTGTTCTTGTCAAGGGAGTAAAAAACCTTCTTCTGGCTTTCACTGAGAGAGGCAGGAATAATGATGGATCTTTTTTCAGTTGCTGCCTTAGAACTGTCTTTCTTAGAGAATAACTCTTTCAGTAAAGTGGCAGATATTTTTCTTTTAGATAATTGGTCTAGTTCGTCTATTATTCCTCTAGAACCTACTGGTCTAGGAAAGTAGCCGATTGCGATTCCTGTTATGAGCGCAAGGGGATTGATATCCCAGCGTTGTTTGTATTTAGATAGTAAGTCATTTTCTGTTTTACTTGATTCTAGAAAGTCTTCTATACTACTGATATCTATTGCTGGTATGGTCTTCTGTAGCTGTTCTTTTATCAGCAACATGTTATTGAACCCTATAGGGTCACTAGGTAATTGTTGTATGAAGTTGTCGTAAGTGATTCTGATTGATTTATCATGAGCTTTAAAGAAATTTAGGAAAGCTGGATTTATGACAGGGTTGTCTAGAGAGATGAGATAGATTTCTTTTTCTTTTATGAGGCTTACTTCGTAGATGTAGAGGGGCGCAAAAACAGTGGTCTTTTTACTAAGTATGGTTTTGGATCCCTTGATAAATAAAAGTCCTGCATATAGTCCTTTTTCTTTTGAATAAAGTTGGAGGCTTTGGTCTGCTTTCCTACCCCAAGCAAAATCTACCGGATGGAACAAATTGATGTTTTCATAGAATTCCTGACTGGGTGGGTAGAGCTTGAGTTCAACTTTAGAGGCTAAAAAATTATCTATACTGAAGCCTTGGTAATCATGCTTATAGCATTCTCTGTAGTAGTTGGCTATCTTATTTAGGTTCACAGCTTTTAGCTTTTTCTCTATTATCAAATATAGCGATATAAAAAATGGCCGCCCCATATGATGGAGCAGCCACTTAAGTTGACATCTAATATTCTTTTATATATCAATGCATAATAATCACTTTCTCAGAAGTCACTCTGCCATTTTGTTGTAAAGCTTTCACTACATACATTCCACTAGGAAGATCTGATACATCGACAGATATTTCATGGTCTATATCTAATGGAGTAACCAGACTACCACCTTGAGAATATAAGTTTACTTCTACCACCTGATCAATATCTGAAATAGTTACATTCATAATATTACTGACCGGGTTAGGGTAGACAGCTACATCTATATTCTCTACAATTATTTCTGTCGTCTCTTCTTCCAGTTCTACTGCATCATCAGTAGTCATAGCTCTAGATTCTATTACATCCTCATCTAATAGGATACTACCATTGATTACTTGTATACAGTAATCTTCCGTCTCACCATATAGATAAGCTTCACATGGATCAGTTGCATAGCCGCCTAGCTTACAAGAGACTCTCATAGTGCAGTAGCCATTCAGTACATTAGGTGGTATAGTCACATTTCCATTCAGACATTGTGATCCTGCACCGTAAGCAACAAATTCATAGTTGTCGTAGAAGTCTCCATCCTGATTGAAATCTATCCATACAGACCAGTACATGACATGTGGTTTCTGACCTCCAAAGGCTGGACACAATTGTAATGGTACAACTTGACTAGGCTCTATCGTCTCACATATGTTAGTATAGTCTCCATAGCCACCATCGTCTCCTGAAACATTATTCAGATTACCGAAAGTGCAACTGTTTATATAATGATAAGTAGACTCAGCTCCACCTGAAGTACATAGGGTATTATTGCTACCAGCTTCTACAGTCACATCAAAAGAACAAGTTGCTGTATTGCCACAGCCATCTACTGCATCATAAGTAATAGTAGTTGTAGAACCTGTAGCAAAGCTACTACCTGCCGCTGGGCCTGCTACTTGAGTCATAGATATACAATCTGGAATTTCCATTATGTACTCCAGTAAGTAATATCCGTATTGGTCATTCCATTGACCATTGTTCAACATTTCTATGCAATCTTGGGCACCATTATAATCGTTAGGCTGACCAGGATACCAGTTAGTGTATCCGAAAGGTGCACCATCACACCATTCAAAGCTGCCTTCAGTATTCAGATCACTAGCACCTATCCATGCAGACTGCAGTGTCAAGATGTTAGCTAGATATGCATTTTCTGCTGCATTGTTTATCGAAGCTAAGTAGCCACCATTAGCTGAACATGTTGCTTTTGCATTAGCCCAGGTGTCAGTGCCTACAGAACAATAGTAGTGGTGTCCCTGGAAAGAGCCCATGTAGACAAAACCATTAATGTTGCCGCTACAACTCGAGCAACAACTTGTTGCTGTCGGCTCATCCCATGATACTGTTGCAGTTGCAGCTCCAGGAGCAGCAGTTACTGTTATATCAGCAGGACAAGTCATTTCTAGAGCTTCTTCCACTGTAATAGTGAAACTACAAGTCTCATTTGTATTACATGCATCCGTCACACCATAAGTCACTGTGTAAGTACCACCTGCTAAGAAAGTACCTGGAGCAGGACCTGCTATCTGTGATACATAGTTACATGGTATCTCCATGATATACTCAAGCGCATAAGAATTATACTGGTCATTCCATTCTCCTGTGCTTAGCATCTCACAGTAATCTTGATTGTTGTTGTAATTGTTTGGTTGACCAGTATACCAGTTAGTATAGGTTACTGGCTGACCATTACACCATTCAAAAGTACCTTCGCTATTCACATCTGTAAGTCCTATCCAGGCTGACTGTGTAGTCAACATATTGGCTAAGAAACTATTTTCTCCTGCACTATTTACGTCTGCTAAGTATCCACCATTTGCAACACATGTGTTCTTCGCCACTGGCCATGTTGCTGGAGACACAGAACAATAGTATTGTGATCCTCCATAAGTACCCATGTATATAAATCCAGGGATAGTTAGACCGATAGAACAATCACTACAACTGTTGTTGTATATCGGCATATTCCAGTTAGCATAAGCTCCACCATTTCCACCACATGATAAAGTAATATCAGATGGGCAGTAAGCAAATCCTCCTCCTGAGACACATTCTACGATTACATCAAAGGAACATTCTGTAATATCACCACAAGCATTAGTTGCTGAATATGTTACAGTAGTCGTTCCACATGCAAAGGTAGCACCTGATGTATGTGTACTCGTGACGGTAGCAGTTCCGCAAGCATCTACTAAAGTAGGAGCTGTCCAGATTACAGGAGTCGCGTCGTCGCCTACTATAATGTTTTCTGGACAAGTCGTAAAGGTCGGTGCTGGATTGCTTATCGTAATCGTCTGGACACAGCTCACCTCACTGCCCATTATATTAGGATAGGATGTAGTCCACGTTCTTTCGTATATAGCTGCTCCTGCACATGGGCCTGAAGATATAAGTACATCTGCATGGTTAACAACCGGTGTCGGACAATTAGCTCCTCCTACTGCAGTTGCTGCCCCAAGTGCAGCTACACTATAATCAGCTCCTATACATACAGTAGCATCGCTCGGACAAGTAAGTAGTGGCATAGTATCGCAATCATCACTACATGTTACTAGTATATCAAAGGCACAAGTTGCTTCATTTCCACAAAGGTCAGTAGCTGTACAAGTTACTATTGTGACACCTGCCTCAAAAGTATCTCCAGAGTTGACAACATTTCCATCTTGGTCAGTGCATATTACTGTAGTTGTACTACAATCATCTGAAGCCGTCGGTGGTGTAAATACAGCCACTCCACTACAGATGGTTCCTCCTCCCATTCCACTTCCTGTTCCACTACCAGTCATAGAGGTCATACCCTGTATAACTAAGCCTACTGGACAGTTAACTAAGGTAGGAGCCGTATTGTCTACCAGTGATATAAGTTGTACACAACTTGTTGCTAGAGCTACATTGTTAGGATCTGTTGCTGTCCAAGTTCTTTCTATTTCTTTAGCATCTTGACATAGTCCAGTGCTAGTTATCACGTCGTTATAAGTGATTACAGGTGTACCACAATGAGCGCCTGAAGCATTTGCAATTGCTTGACCACTTACTGCAGTCGATGGCACTCCAGCCATCGGGCAAGAGATATAGTCTACAGGACAAGCAAGTGTCGGAACTGTATTACATACTTGGCATACTACAGTGATAGTGAAAGTAGCTATGGTCGTATTACCACAAGGATCTGCTGCTGTATAAGTGACAGTAGTACTTCCTTCAGTAAAGGTATATCCATTAATATAATCACAAGTCAAAGTAGCTGGCCCACAATTATCTGTTGCTGTAGGTACATTCCATGTCACTGGAACTGCACATCCTGCACCATTACCTGTTACAGTAATATCTGTAGGCATATTATAAATAGTAGGATCTGTATTGTCTGCTATGCTTAAGTTCTGAATACAAGAACTAGAAAGTCCTGTTTCAGGATCAGTAGCTGTCCATGTTCTTGCCACCTCTTGTGCTCCTGCACATGGCCCTGTAGAAATCACTGCGTCAGTGTAAGTAATCACAGGTGTCGTTGTACAATTAACATTAGGGTTAGAAGCAGTTGCTACACCTGAAGCTGAAGTACTTGTAGGACCTGCTATACAAGCTGAGTAATCTGCAGGACAAGTTATTATAGGAGCTGTACTACATCCAGCACAAGCTACAGTTACGGTAAAGGTTGCAATACTAGTATTTCCACAATTGTCAGTAGCCGTATAAGTTACGGTTGTAGTTCCTTCTGTAAATACATCACCATTAGAGTGAGTAGCAGAAAGATAGACAATGCCACAATCATCTGTTGCTGTCGGTACATTCCAAGTCACTGCTGCACTACAAGCAGAACCAGTTCCAGTCACTGTTACATTTGTAGGCATATTATAGATAACTGGATTAGTATTATCACTAAGTGTTATAGTCTGTACACAAGAACTATTCAGTCCCGTACTAGAATCTGATGCTGTCCATGTTCTTGCTACGACTTGCGCACCTGCACACGGTCCTGAAGAAGTCACAGCGTCAGTATAAGTTATCGCTGGAACACTAGTACAATTAGCATCTGGATTAGTAGCTGTCGCTACTCCTGTCGCTGAGGTTCCAGTAGGTCCAGTAATACAAGCTGTATAATTATTAGGACAAATGATCACTGGCGCAGTGTTACATCCAGCACAGACAACAGTTACTGTAAATGAAGCAACTGAAGTGTTTCCACAATTATCTGTAGCTGTATAAGTTACAGTAGTCGTACCTTCATGGAAAACAGATCCAGAAGTATAAGGACAACTTATGTTCACTATGCCACAGTCATCTGTTGCAGTCGGTGCATTCCATGATGCTACTGCAGTACAAGCTGTTCCTGTTGCATTGATCGTAATATTCATCGGCATATTGTAGATAACAGGATTATTGTTATCATTTAATGTGATCGTTTGTACACATGAGCTAGTCAGTCCAGTGCTAGGATCTGATGCTGTCCATGTTCTTGCCACGACTTGAGCTCCAGCACATGGTCCTGTAGAAGTTACTACATCGCTAAAGGTTACAGCTGGTATAGCTGTACAGTTAGGATCTAGATTACTAGCGGTAGCTACTCCTGTCACAGAAGAGCCAGTCGGTCCTGTTATACAAGCTGTATAGTTAGAAGGACAAGCAATGGCAGGTGGTGTATTACAACCAGCGCATACCACAGATACTGTGAATGAAGCCGTAGTTACATTACCACAATCATCTGTCGCTGTATACGTAACTGTTGTTGTTCCTGAAGAGAATAAGGTTCCGCTTGCGTGACTTGCTGTAAGACTAGCGATGCCACAATCATCTGTTGCAGTCGGCGCATTCCATGAGGCAGGTAGCTGGCAATTAGAGCCAGAACCATTCAGTACGATATCAGCAGGGACATTTGCTATGACAGGCATAGAGTTATCTACCAGTGATATGTGCTGTATACAGTTACTTTGCAATTTGTTACTAGGATCAGTTGCTATCCATGTTCTTTCTATTTCCATAGCTCCTGCACATGTTCCAGTAGATACTATAAAGTCATTGTAAGTCATGTATGGGGTACCACTACAATATGGTCCGTCTATCACTGAATACGCAAATCCACTTACTATCGGGTTAGGAAGTCCTGCTCCTGTAGCACAAGTTGTGTAATCTGCTGGACAAGTGATAGAAGGCGGCGTCGTACAAACTTCACAAGTTACCGTCACTGTAAATGAAGCTGTGATAGTATTACCACAGTTATCTGTTGCAGTATATATTATTGTTGTAGTTCCTTGAGAGAAGGTAGTACCACTTGCATAATTAGATGTAAGCGTCGCTGTTCCGCAAGCATCTGTCACTGTCGGCGTATTCCATGTTACAGGTACTAAACAATTGTTTTGTGCGCCAGTTACAGAAATGTTGCTAGGAACATTAGTAATGACAGGCTGAGAGTTATCTGCTAGTATAATAGTTTGTACACAAGAGCTGCTCAGGTTATTGTCATTGTTAGTAGCAGTCCATGTTCTCTGTATAACACTTTCACCAGCACAAGGACCTGTGCTTGTGATAATATCATTATATACTACATAAGGCGTGCCTGTGCAGTTGGCTCCTACATTAGTACCAGTCGCAAAACCAGTAAAAGAAGGATCGCTGCTGTTCCCAGCACAAGCAGTATAATTACTTGGACAACTGATAGCTGGTGGCGTATCGCATGACATGCAGTCTACTGTTACTAGGAATGATCCCGTAACACTGTTTCCACAATTATCTGTTGCGGTATATATGACAGTTGTACTTCCTTCTCCAAAGCTATGACCGCTCTGATAGTTAGAAGTTAATGAACTGATACCACAGTCATCTGATGCGCTAGGTATATTCCATGTTACTGGTGCGAGGCATGAGCCATTGCCAGCAGTTACAGAAATGTTCTGAGGTAGATTAGAAATCACAGGATTCTGATTATCCTCAAGCGAAATCATCTGAACACAAGTAGCTGTCAGAGCAGAATTACTTGGGTCATATGCTGTCCATGTTCTCTGGTAAGTTACTGCTCCTGCACAGTTTCCAAAGGAATCCATGGTGTCATTGTAAGTTACAGAAGGAGTTCCACAATCTGCAGAACCTGCAGTAGCTGATGCTAAGCCTGCAACCGAAGGTGTAGGGAAGGCCCCATTAGGGCAGGTAATATAATCAGCAGGACAAGTGATGCTCGGTGGAGTAGAGCAACCAGCACAATTTACTGTTACGGTAAATGAAGCTGTACTCGTATTTCCACAATTATCTGTTGCAGTATATATTACTGTAGACGTTCCTTCAGAGAAAGTAGTTCCTCTGGAAAAATTTGAAGTCAAAGAAGCGATACCACAATTATCAGTTGCAGATGGTGCTTGCCAGTTTACATTGACAAGACAACCAGAGCCCGTTCCTTCTACTGTTATGTTCTGAGGTAAATTTCCTATTGCTGGTGGGGTATTATCATCTAATTGTATAACCTGTACACAAGAAGAAGAAAGTCCATTAGAAGGATCAAAGGCTGTCCATGTCCTATTAGCTACATAAGAACCAGAACAAGCGCCAAACATTGAGATAAAGTCACTGTAGAAAACAAATGGTGTTCCACATGCTGCTGAGCCTGGTGAAGCATTAGCCACTCCAGCTACTGATGGTGATGGAAGCATCCCACCAGGACAAGAAGTTAAATTAGCAGGACAACTAATACTAGGTGGCGTAGAGCATCCCGCAAGACAATCTACAGTTACTGTAAAGGTCTCTACTATTGAATTTCCACAGTTGTCAGTTGCTGTGTATATAACTGTTGTTGTTCCTTCAGAAAAAATATCTCCTGGATCATGAGTGGAATTGAAACTTGCAACACCACAGTCATCATTGACCTGAGGGGCTGCCCACTTTACTGGTATATTACAATTACTTCCATTACCGTGTACAGTAATATCAGCTGGTATATTAGTAATACTCGGTCCTCCATTATCAGTGAGAACGATTTCTTGAGTACAAGTTGTAAATAGACTAGCGTCGTTAGGATTTGTTGCAGTCCATGTTCTTGTAATATTATAAGCATTAGCACATGATCCATTAGAGTTGACTACATCTGTGTATGTCACTAAAGGTGCTCCTGAGCAATTAGTACCGCTGTTAGTTGCTGTTGCAGTGCCTGAAAAAGAAGGCTCTGGATATCCTGTAGTAGGACAACCCGTATAATCAGCTGGACAATTCAAGATCGGAGGTGTATTACAAGTAGCACAACTAACTGTAACTGTGAAAGTAGCTACAGAAGTATGTCCACAGTTATCAGTTGCAGTATAACTAACCGTCGTCACTCCAGAGTTGAAACTAGAGCCACTATTGTGATTAGAAGTCAGGCTTGCAATACCACAATCATCTGTTGCTGTAGGCACTGTCCAAGTAGCAGGAACAGAACAATTTGCTCCTGTTCCAGATACTGTAAGGTCAGCTGGTATATTAGTTATGCTTGGTACTGAGTTATCACTAATAGTGATAGTCTGTAAGCATTCAGTTGTTAAGCTATTATTGTTTGCTATGGTTGCAGTCCATGTTCTCTGTATAAGTGTTTCTCCTGTACAAGGTCCTGTAGAAACAACCACATCTGTATATGCTACATTAGGTGTTCCACAATTAGCATCTGCCACTGTTGCTGTTGCAACGCCGGTTACGCTAGGACTTGTGCTAGGATTAGTCGGGCAAGAGAAATAATTAGCAGGACAAGTGATTACTGGTGCTGTATTACAGACACAGATTATTGTTACGGTAAATGAGCTTGTGGCTGTATTTCCGCAGTTATCTACTGCTGTATATATTACGGTGGTGACCCCTTCTGTGAAAAGATCTCCACTATCATAATTAGAAGTCCAACTTGCAAGGTCACAGTTATCTGTCGCTAAAGGTGCATTCCAAGTAGCTGCTACCTGGCAATTATTTCCTGAGCCTGTGATAGTAATATTACTCGGTGTATTTGTTATAACAGGATTGGTATTATCTATGACACTGATACGTTGTGTACAACTGGTAGTGAAGCTGCCATCAGTTGCAGTCCATAATCTGTCTATTTCTTGTGCTCCTAAACAAGGTCCAGAAGAAACGATATTATCAGTATAGCTTACTGTCGGTGCTGGGCAAGAAGCATCTGATGCTGTTGCTGTAGCTACACCAGTAGAAGAAGGCGTGATGTTGCCTGTTACAGGACATCTTACGACGTCTACTGGACAAGCTATTGTAGGGCTGGAACAACAAGAACCAGTTACAGTTACATTGAAACTGCAAGTGGACTGATTGCCGCAGTAGTCCTGCGCTGTGTATGTCACAGCGGTAGTGCCCGAAGGAAACGCTGTTCCACTGAAATGGGTCGTCGTGAAGAGTTGTATGCCGCAATCATCTTCTGCCGTAGGAACTGCCCATACTGCTGTGCTGTCACAATCAGCGGACAGATCAATAACGATGTCAGATGGACAATTGTTGATCACTGGAATAGAATTATCTTCTAGGTACAAGGTTTGTTGGCAGGTAGAGTGCAATTTTAAGCTTGCAGAGCCTGGAGGATAGGTCGCTTCCCAGGTTCTGTGGATAATCGTCAGACAAGCTGTACTCTGAACTACAACATCTGTAAATGAGACTATCGGGTCAGGACAAGCAGCATCTCCTGGAAGTGCTGTAGGATACCCAGTATTATTAGGATCCAGATTGTCATTAGGACAGCCTAGGTAGGTAGGAGGGCAAAAAAGCGTTGGTGCCGTAAGGCACATTGCTGCTAGATTATCCTGAGCTGCTGGTACATCAGCATCAAAACAGAAATTTTCATCTCCATTCCCACCTTTTAGATTTAGGTTGATTATCGTCAGAAAGACGAAAATGCAACAGGTTGTTAGTAAATTATTTTTCATCATTTTAGTTTTTACAAGTGATTATTAGTCGATGGCAGTTTTGCTAATTTTTTCATTTGTTGGATTGCCATATACAGGAGTCTATACGCATGGATTATTCTAAAAGCGTCCTCACCGTACCCGCTGGTTATGTTAAAAAAGCCTTACACGGTTTTAAGGAAATCTGAAAAGTGTCAATCGCATGCAGTTAATTCATTATATATAAATAACTGATAAGCAGATAGATAAATGCGTTTTTGTCACAGCATAGCGTAAAGAAAAATTCAGCTTATATTTTTTTATAACAATATGTTCTTTTTTGGAAGCGTGAGCTCTGATGCAGTCTGGCTCGCGAAAGTTGGTAATGTGACTTGCTTTTATTTCAGATTGCAGCTATGAAATCTTATTTTTAGACAGTACCACGAACTTCTATTTTTAAACTAAATCACAAGAAATGAAACACCTGTATTTTATCTTTCTGTTACTGTTTCTAAGTCTTGAAATTAGGGCTCAAAACACAGCAGTTCAGACCTTTGACTTTCAATCCACAACTAGAGATACTGTGGTAGAATTTCCAGATGATGGCAAGAGATATGAGAAGATTCTTATGCATTATGGTATGAGATGCAAAGGAGGGCTGGTATCTACGGGAGCTGATCGAAATAGAGGTTGTGGTGAATGGGATTATAGCTGTAATACCTATGTCGTAGACTCTACTAAAGTAGATTCGCTTAAGCAGCGTGGTCCAGAATACGTCATATCTGGCTTAAATGGGGAAGAAGGAGATAATTTCAAGTACAGCAATACGCCTACTTTCATTTATTTTGAGAGGATAGAAAAGGAGGTCACGACAATAGGTGGCGTTCCGGAACTCTTAGCTGCAGTAGAAGCTGATGAAAATGAAGATTTTCCATTAGGGCAGGCAGCATTGCCTTTCTCTTATACGTATTTATTACAAGCTGACGAACTAAACGAAAAAGGTCTTTATGCCGGACCCATCTCAGGTTTAGAATTTCCTATAACTAGTACTGGTGTCACTTTCCAAGGACTGAAGATTCATATCCAAGAAGCAGATATAACGGATATCTCACAAGGACTAGATTCAGATAACTGGCAAGAAGTATTTCATTCTGAAGTAGAATTGAAAACGAATGATGCACATATCGTATTTCATACACCTTTTGAATGGGATGGAACTACAAATTTGGCTATCAAAGTAGCGCATGGAAAAGTGATTGGACAGATGGCTAGTCTGATGGGCACAAAACAGGATTACCTAGCGACAGTGTATAATTCTAATGCTTACGAGTCCTATTCTGATTTTGGCTCTACATCGTATATCAATATCTCTTCAGGCTTAGAAGAAATATCAACTGAGATTACTATCTCTTTCTGGCAAAAAGGAGCGGAGTTGCTCCCGGTAAACTCTACTGTACTAGAAGCTAGAGACGTCTCCGATCTGAGACAAATAAACATTCATCTTCCATGGAGTAATAGTCAGGTCTACTGGGACTGTGGTAATGATGGTTCTGGTTATGATCGTATCAACTTGCCAGCCGTTTTCGACAATTATAAGGGACAGTGGAATCATTGGGCATTTACAAAAAATGCTACAACCGGTTCTATGAAAATATATCTGAATGGATCGCTCTGGCATGAGGGCACAGAAAAATACAAGCTGATAGATGCCGTAGAAATGAACCTAGGTGCCGCCCTGCTCAATCTAGCAAGTAGATCCTACACTAAGATGTCTGAGTTTAGAGTATGGAAAAAGGAACTGGACGAGGCAACCATTAAGGAATGGATGCAGCAGACTATTACAGATCAGCACACCAGTTATGACGACTTAGTAATCTACTATCCATTAGATAATTATATGGGTGCTGTGATGGAAGATAAATCTGGTAAAGATAACCATGGACAGATAGAGGGTCAACTGCCAATAAGAAAATGGAAAATAGGAGAAGCAGTAATGAATTCTGCTGTCACGTCTTTTGTTCCAGCACATTCTTTAGACCAAGGGAATTATACGCTTAGTATACAGGAGAACACTATTAGAGACTCCGTACAGAATCTGCCCAATCTAGTGGAGCAATACCTAGTGGATGGAAACAATGAAAGAGTATTAGCAAGTTCGGAATTATTATATGTCTATGATACTGAAGGTCTGCCTGTCTACAATGATGAGGACGCATTGCTCTATAGAATTCCTCATGAAGGAGATGGTGAGATACTATACAGCACTTTAGATTATTATTCTAAGTCTCCAATGGCCTTTGAAATTATGTCATTTGTTACGCCATATGGTATCAATCTTGATCTGGGTTTGGAGGGAGAATCCTGGACTTTTGATGTAACTGATTTCAGTCCTATTCTAAAAGGTCCTAAAAGAATATACATGTCTAGAGGCGGGCAGTGGCAAGAGGAGATGGATATCTGGTTTGAGTTTATAGAAGGAGTTCCAGCTAGAGATGTTATAAACATAGACCAAGTATGGCCAGTTACCGCATCGGGCCCAGCAGCTATTCTAGATGATGTAAGATTTGAGCCTAGACTGATAGAGAATATTCCTGAAGCGGAAGACTTTGTACTAAAGACAACTATTACTGGTCATAGACAGGGCGGAGAATTTGATCCGCGCTCGCATAGAGTAAGTATAGATGCTTTTAGCGATACCTGGGGAATTACTAATGAGTGCGCTGATAATCCTGTCTACCCGCAGGGTGGCACATGGATCTTTGATAGGCAAGGTTGGTGCCCTGGCGCAGCATCTTCTACTAGGGAGTTTATCCTAACTGATTTTGTCAAGTTTCTAGACTCCATTGCTATTGTCGATTATACAGTTGTCAATCCACCCAACGAAAGTAATTACATAGTCAACTCCCAGATAGTGGCATATGGTCCTATGAATAGAGCGCTAGATCTGGCTGTAGAAGATATTATCAACCCTTCCAACAAAATAGAATATCGCAGACACAATCCTAATTGTAATGCTCCTACGATAGTAGTTAAGAATCACGGCTCTGAAAAAATTACCAGCGCCCTTATCAAGTATGGTATAATAGGTAAGGAAGAATATTTCTATAAAATGGACGAGAGTATTTCCTCTCTACGATCTAAAGAAATAGAGTTACCTTTTATTAATGATCCTCTTGTTGCTGTGGATGGAGATGTATTTTATGCTACTGTCATGGAAGCCAATGAAACTGTAGATGAGTATCCAAGCAATGATACCTATACAACAGAGATACAAGGTGCTGTAGACCATTTTGCTTCCAATATCTTAGTCGAGTTCAGAACTAATAAAAGAGGACAGCAGACACAGTATAAGGTGGTGGATAGTTATGGTGCAATCGTCCTCCAAAAAAATGCTGGTCTAACTGCTAATACAACCTATAGAGATACCTTGAAAAATCTGAATGGCTGCTATCAGTTACTAATTGAAGATTCTGGTGATAATGGACTGCAGTTTTGGTTTCCTACAGATCCTGCAGCTAATGATGGTGCCGGTTCGTTTAGAATGATAGGTTTTGATGGGAGGGTGAAAAATATAGATCCTGATTTTGGAAAGTATTCAGAATATAATTTTACGGCAGGAATGGTAAGTAGTACCGAGGAGGTAGCGCAGGTAAAAGACGGCTTCCAATTATTTCCAAATCCCACAGATGGTACTGTCTTCTTTGCTGGTCTCGAAGAATGGGCTTACGAGCTAGAGCTTACTATAGTAGATCAGATGGGCAGAAGAGTAAGTCAGGTTTCTACTGATAAGGATAGGCTCATAGATGGTATACCAGCCCTGAATGAACTAGAGGCAGGAATTTATTTTATTCAGCTGAGTGATAAGCGGAAGAGTTCTACCAAAAGATTGATAAAAATATAAGAGAAAGAAAGTCGGTCTTGTGAAAATCAAGGCCTATTTTTTTACTTATTTATCTATAGCTATCTTCTGATAAAGTTGTGTCCTTGTGCTAGACCTTAGTTGTGGGTGCCTATTGTGTATGAGTATTATTATTGTTCTGATAGCTAATCTATTAAGTCTTCTGCCTACCTTATATTTGCAGCCAACTAATTTCAAGCGATGTCTGACAACAAAGTAATTTTCTCAATGGAGGGGGTCTCCAAGATCTATCCACCACAGAAAAAAGTTCTTAATAATATATGGCTCTCTTTTTATTATGGAGCCAAGATAGGAGTGCTCGGGTTAAATGGTTCTGGTAAGTCTAGCTTACTGAAGATTATAGCTGGGCTCGATACCAATTATCAAGGAAAGGTCACTTTCGATAAAGAGTACAAGATCGGTTATCTCGCCCAAGAGCCAGAGCTAGACGAAAGTAAAACAGTAAAAGAAATAGTGCAGGAGGGGATGCAAGAAATAGTAGACCTCGTTAGTGAATATAATGCACTCAATGAAAAGTTCTCCGAACCGATGAGTGATGATGAAATGAATAAATTACTAGAGAAGCAAGGAGAGCTAGCTGAGAAGATGGAGATATACAATGCTTGGGATCTGGATCATACGCTGGAAGTGGCAATGGATAGCCTCAGGCTACCTCCAGATGATCAGAAAGTCAGTGTGCTGTCTGGTGGAGAGAGAAGAAGGGTGGCATTGTGTAGGCTCTTATTGTCTAAGCCTGACATACTACTACTGGATGAGCCGACTAACCACTTGGACGCGGAGTCAGTACACTGGTTAGAGCAGTTTCTAGGCAGTTTCCCCGGGACGGTCATAGCGGTCACCCACGATAGGTATTTTCTAGATAATGTGGCAGGGTGGATACTAGAGCTAGATAGGGGAGAAGGTATTCCTTGGGAGGGGAATTATAGCAGCTGGCTAGAACAAAAGACAGATAGGCTGGCTAAGGAGGAGAAACAAGAGTCTAAGCGTAAGAAAGCTTTGCAGCGAGAGCTGGAGTGGACTAGAATGAATCCTAAAGCCAAACAAGCCAAGGGGAAAGCGAGGCTCAGCGCTTATGAAAAGTTAGCAAGTGAGCAGTCTAGAGAGCGAGAAGCAAAATTAGAATTGTACATTCCACCAGGCCCTCGTCTAGGTGATAAGGTGCTAGAACTGGAGAATATCAGTAAAGCCTATGATGGTCGGGTACTGATAGATAACCTAAGCCTTTCTATTCCTAAGAATGCCATCGTCGGAATCATAGGTGCTAATGGGGTAGGTAAGTCTACTTTATTCAGAATGATAATGGGAGAGGAGCAACCAGATAAGGGTAAAGTGGAAGTAGGGAAAACAGTGCAGCTCAGCTACGTAGACCAATCTCATAAAGACTTACTGCCTGACAAAACCGTCTATGAGATTATAAGTGGTGGGAATGATATCATTACAGTGGGTAATAAAGAACTGAATGCTAGAGCCTACCTGAGTAAGTTTAATTTCCAAGGACAAGATCAACAAAAGAAATTAGCAGTGCTGTCTGGAGGAGAGCGCAATAGGGTGCACTTGGCTATTACTCTCAAGGAGGGTGGCAATGTGTTACTATTGGATGAGCCGACTAACGATATAGATGTCAATACACTGAGAGCGCTGGAAGAAGGCTTAGAGAATTTTGCAGGTTGTGTTCTGGTAATTTCTCACGATAGATGGTTTATAGATAGGTTGGCTACGCATATCCTAGCTTTTGAGGATGAGTCACAGGTGCGCTTTTTTGAAGGGAATTTCTCAGCTTACGAAGCCAAGAAGAAAGAAGAGCAAGGAGAATTTAAGCCTAGAAGGCCTAGGTTTAAGAGTTTGATTTGAGTTCTGGGATGAGGTCGAAAATGGATTTGGGTGAAGAGCTAGCGGGTAGATTTTCTTTTTTTTGTTCCACTGCTTTTTCAGCTTTCTTTTTCCTTTTGAGGACTTTTTTCGACTTCTTAGTCAGTTTGCCTTTTTTAAGCAGCTTTGCTATTTTAGGTATGTTCAGTGTTTCTTTTATTTCTATTGTTTCTATTTCCTTTTTAGGCTTGGCTTTTAGCTTTTTCTTTTGGGCCTTTATTTTTTTGGTGAGTTTAGCTATTTTCTTTCTGTAGTGCTCTACTTCATTAGCGCTTTTGATTGAGGGCTTGTCTGTAGTGTCTTCCATTCTAGCTAGAAGGCTTTCTTTAGCTTTCAGTTCTTCTTTAGTAGCGTTGAGTTTAGCTTTCAGCTCTTTGAGTTGTGCAGTTGCTTTGTGGGAGGAACCGCTGCTTCCATTGGTCTTATTAGATTGCTTGTTTATTCTAGTTTCTAGTTCTTTCGCTTTGTTTTTCCAATGTGTAATTTCTTTTTCTTGGGCATTGGCGATGATGTCAGGGAAGGCTTTAGATTTTTTGAGTTTGGATATCTCTTTGTCTCTTAGTTGGAGCTGAGATTTTGTATCGTTTTGGAGTAGTTTGAAGTCTGTGAGAAGGTCATTCATAGCCAGTCGCTCCTTTTTGGCTTGTTCTTCCAGCAGCTTGACTTGCTTCTTACTACCACCAGTTATCAGCCATGATAATAGGTAACCTAGAACAGCGGCTAGTATATAATAGGCCAGTGTGGAGGACATAGTCAGTAGTCTAGTATTAAGGGTATAAATTAAAATAACAAGTTAAATGTAAAAAGGCTGCAATCGTGAGAAAGCAGCCTTTTAATAACTGAATTGTAAAACGTATTGCCGTTTTATTTACCCCCTTGGAGTACATCTTGTAGCTTTTCTAGCTCTTCCCATTTACCATCCGCGGCTAACTTAGATTGTTTTGGCCATGAAGCTGGGTCATGCATCTGGAATCTAGGTCCAGCATCATCTAGAATCTTCTTAATTGCTTTTTCTTTAGCCCCTGCCAGTTCTTTGAAAGTTTTGATGCCAGCTTGGTGGAGCAATTCTGCAATCTTAGGACCTATGCCTTCTATCTTAGTGAGATCATCAGCTTTGGTAGTTGTTTTAGCTGTTGTTTTGGTCGCTTTCCCAGTAACAACAGTTTTGTTGCCATCTTTTACTTCTCTTCTAGCTACTACTTTTGCAGTTCCTGTGCTAGACGTTGTACCTACTACTTTTCTAGAAGTCTCCTTGGTAGCCATGCCCATTAGCATTTTCTGTAGAGTCTTCATATCGTAACCCTTAGTTACTTCTACTTCTTTGATTATTTCTACTGGTACTTCCTTGATCACTTCTATTACCTTAGGCTTAGCGTTTTTGTATTTCTTTACTGAAGCTTCTAATTTGCCGCATTGTACTTCTAGTTCAGCACATTTCTTCTTTAGTGCATTCATACCCTTGCTAGACTCTTTGGCTTTAGCTAAAGATTTTTCATGTGCATCGCATTTTTTCTTCCATGCATTTAGTTCAGTCTGCATAGCTTTAGTTGCCTTCTCGTCTATCTTATAGACTTCCTTGATATCTCTGATCTCCTTAATGACTTCCACAGGGGTGGTCTTACTGACCTTCACTTCTTTGATAGTAGGTTTTTCTACTAGTACCGGTACTTCTTTGATGACCTCTACTTCCTTGATTACTTCTACTTCCTTGATAACTGGAGTCGGTACCTTTTTAATTACTTCCTTGATTACCTGGACCTCTTTAATTACTTCTACAGGTACTTCCTTGATTACTTCTACTTTCTTTATGACTTCTTTGATTTTGAAGACAGGTACTTTTTTGACGATGTTTTTAACTTTTACTTTCTCTACAACCTGTATTACTGGTACCTCTACCTTTACTTCTTTGATGACTTCTTTGATTACAGGAACATTGACCTTCTTTATGACATTCTTGATCTTAATGACTTCTTGTTTTTGTATTACAGGAACTTCTTTAATGATCTCTTTTATAACTTCCTTAGTTTGTATTACAGGAACTTCTTTAATGACCTCTACTACCTTGATCTTTTGTTCTCTTTTATATACGGGTACATTTTTAACAACATTTACTGGCTTTAACTTCTCGATGGTCTTGTAAGCTTTTACTGCTTTTTGCTTAGTTACTCTGACAGGCTTGATTTTTATTTTGCCAGGAACAGCGACAGCAACCTCTTTTGTAGTCATGGCTTTTTTTACAGATTGTTGTCTCCAAGAGGGGCCACCTTTGAGGATAGTTTCATAAGCTTTTCTTGCTTTATCTAAAGATATGCCAGCTTTTTTAGAAACTTCTTTGATTAGTTTTGATTGCTCGATCATTTGAATTTGTGTTAGTGTATTATTCTTAAGTTGTGAAATTTAAATTTGGATTGCAAAAGTAAAAAAAGGTAGCTCAATGGCTACCTTTTAATTATTATTTTCCTCCGTCTAATACGTCCTGAAGTTTTTCTAATTCTTCCCACTTACCATCTGCAGCTAGCTTACTTTGTCTAGGCCAGCTACCTGGGTCATGCATCTTAAATCTAGGTCCTGCCGCATCAAGTAATTCTTTAATCTTAGCAAGCGGGCTTGCCGCTAGTTGCTCATAACTACAGATGCCACCAGCCCATAAGATTTCCTTAATCTTAGGACCGACGCCTTCTATCTTCGTCAGATCATCTTTTTTAGTTGAGACGGGCTTAGCTACTGCGCTAGAGGTTTTGATATTTAGTCCCCATGAGACTAATCTACCAGCATCACCTTTCAGTTTGTCGCTGATCTCCATGTGCCATTTCCCCTTAGCTTTTTCACCATTGAAGGCTGCAAGTTCAGTAGCAGCGAAGGTCTTCACAAGATTGTTTTTAGATCCACCAGTCTTATCATGTAAAGTAACAGACTTGCCTGATGGAGCAGTCAGTTTACATACTAGATCACCGATGTGGCTATGTTCAATGTTTATATTAGCAGTCATGGAGGATATTTTGCCTCCCTGGTGACATACCTGGGTGCTCACCAGATCTTCTCTGTCATCTATGAAAACTTCTGTTTTCTTAGAATTAGCTAAGTCAAGATCAAGTGTCCACTCTTCTAGAGTTCCACTATCTCTGGCTCCAGAATCTACAATTTTTAGCATCCATTCACCTTTGGACTTGCCATTAGTGAAGGCTTTCATCATATCTCCATTGAAATGTTTTGTTAGATTCTTACCTGGAGCTCTACTAGGGCTCATAATAGTTTTATGAGTTCCGTCAGGGCTGGTCAGTTCTATGCTTATATCTCCTGAGTAAGGATGCTTTAGACTAACATGTACATCTACACCTTTGACAGAAAGATTTCTGGTAATGTGTATCCTATCTTGTAACCCATTCGGGTCATTATCTGGAATTGCTTTTTTAATTATTCTCTTTTTCGAATATTTCATCTCTGCTCTTCTTTAATCGTTATTCAAAAAACTATTTACCACCATCAAGTTTGTCTTGAAGTTTTTTCAGTGCATCCCATTTGCCATCAGCAGCAAGTCCTGATTGCTTAGGCCATGAACCTGGGTCATGCATAGTATATCTAGGCCCAGCTTTTTTAAGAATTTCTTTTATCGCTGTTGCTTTGGTCTTGGATAACTTACTGAATGTTGTTATGCCTGCCTTGTTCAGAAGCCCAGCAATTTTAGGTCCTATTCCTTCTATTTTAGTTAAGTCATCTTTCTTAGCAGCTACTTTTTTCTTAGTAGTAGCTGTTTTCTTTGCCGGTGCTTTTTTAGCAGTTACCTTCTTAGTTGCAGCAGTTTTCTTTGCTGTTCCTTTTTGAGTATCCACTTTCTTTGTTGCTGTTGCTATCTTGGAAGGCGCTTTTTTAGCCACTACCTTTTTGGTAGTTGTTTTCTTAGCTGGTGCCTTTTTAGCTACTGCTTTCTGACTAGCTGCTTTTTTCACTGTTTTTGCTTCGCCTTCATTTCTAGTTTCACTGACAACTTTTCTGGATTCCTCTACGGTATCCATATTTGCCATCATAGCCATGAGAGCTTCCATGTCTAGAGATTTTGTAACCTCTATCTCTTTGATGATTTCTACTGGCACTTCCTTGATTACTTCTATCTCTTTTATGACTTCCTTCACTACTTCTACTTCTTTCACTACTTCTACAGTTTTCGGTTTAGCCTTCAACTGAGTAGAAAGATCTTTTTTCTCTGCTTCCCACTTTCCAAACTTGATATCCCAAGCGCCTCTGTCTTTGTCATACTTTCTTTCAAGGTTGTCGTACTTCTTAGCCCACTCTTTGACCTCTTTGTCATTGACTACTTCCTTGACCACTTCTACTTCTTTGATCACTTCCACAGGTTTTTCGACGATCTTCTCTACTTCCTTGATCACTTCTACCTCTTTGATCACTTCCACGGGCTTCTCGACGATCTTCTCTACTTCTACTTCTTTGACTACTTCTACTTCCTTAATTACTTCCACTTCCTTGATGACCTCTACTTCTTTGATCACTTCTACTTCTTTCACTACCTCTACTTCTTTGACTACTTCTACTTCCTTGATCACTTCTACTTCCTTTACTACTTCTACTTCTTGTACCACAGGTACTTCTTTGATCACTTCTATTTCTTTATACACTTCTTTTGGCTTAGCAGATAACTGACTTGAGAAGCTTTTCTTTTCTGTTTCCCAAGAGGTAAACTTAGAATTCCATCCTTTCTTATCAGTTTCATACTTAGAATTGAGGGAATTATATTTTGCATCTAGAGCACTGTACTTTGATGAACTGCCATCATAGTCAGCTTTTAATTTAGCATACTTAGATTTCCAACCGTCTAGTTCTGCAGATCCTTTTCCTGCTAAAGACTTCATCCAGTTCCATGCACCTAGCCATCCTAGTAACCATGCACCTAGCATAAGGAGTAGTGGAAGAAAAATACACCATGGGCATCCAAAGATGCCTGCTCCAAAAGCAAATAACTGTGAGTGAATAATAAATAGAGTCATTTGAGTATAGTTTAATTTGTTTTTTTAATTAGTTGATTATTTGAGAGTGACTTCCACTCTTCTATTTAGAGCCATGTTGGCAGGAGTATCATTGGGCGCAATGGGATTATTAGGTCCAAAGCCATTTGTGTCCATAGATGTCACTGGTACTCCTCCATTGGTAGAAATGTAATTTCTTACATCATTTGCTCTGTTTTGAGAAAGGGACATGTTAGCATTGAGATTGCCAGCATTATCTGTATGACCATCTACGTCTAATTTAGAACCTGGTACATTATCTAGATAGTAGAATAAGTCAGCAAAGTCTTGTCTATGCTGGGCTGTGATATTAGGATTATCTGAGCCAGTAGCAAAGTAGAGCATTATAGGCTTACCTAGTAATCTATTTTTAATCGCTGCTATTCTCGTATCGTTAGAAGCAAGTGCTCCAAAAGCAAACTCTACACCTCTTCTAAGCGTATCTCCCTTATAACAGTTTCTATCAGATATTTCTGAGTTTATTTCTATCTGGTTAGACGGTACTTGTTGAGATTCCAGCCATGATTTTACATCATCCGCTCTTGCCAAGCCAAGGTTGGGTAGGAGATTATGATTATTGATCTCAGTGGTATCGTAGATTCCTGTAATGCTGAGAGACCTTTTAGGGTTAGACTTTAAGTAAGTGGCTGCTTGAGTAATTGCATTATTGACATTAGTATAGTTCGTTAGATGCTTAAACCGTGATCTTAGAAAGTGAACATTATTATTGATTTCAAAAATGTCTTTATTTCCATCATTCACATCCCAAAGACTGCATTTATCTGTTACGGCCGGTAAAATCGGGGAACAGATGAATTTTTTACAGAGAAGGTATCCTATGAACATCCACACTAAAAGGAGGAGGAAGAATATCCAAAAATATTTCATTGCGTTTAGTTGATTTATTATTGTTTGTTAAAATTAGATACCACCACAGATATACTTGTTACACAACCATAAGCCTATGATTAAGTATACTAATAGCCAAAATGCCCAAAACCACCATTTTGATTTCATAAATGTTTGTTTGTATATTATATAAATAAAAGAAAATTCAAGGCTCGACCAGCGCAGGAAAAAGATTTAGCATTGCAGCTAAGTTAGTTATAATGCTCTTGCTAGCAAAATATTGGCAACGAAAATGTCCTTATTGCAATATCAAAAATATTGTATTTTACATATAGCAAAATAATATATGTTAATAAGTTCATATATGTACAGCACCAGCTTGTCTCTATAGCATAAATGAAGATAGGCTCTATTGTGACGTCTTTTTCTCTAAAAGTAATAGCTTATCTTCGAATTTCTTTTTCAACGCCTTCCAGCCAATGGGAACAAGAAGAACTTTTATCAAAAAAATGTCTGCACTGAGTATGACTGCTCAGATGGCTAAAAGCTGCATCAAAGAACCAATAAGTGCCTCTTCTGACTGGCAAGCAATCGCAGATCAATTTTTCAAAACAGAGGTTTTGAATTTTAATACTGGCAGTGCAGGGGTCATGCCCATACCTGTATATAAAAAATATGTAGATAATGTAAAGCTTCTGAGTAGCTATGCGCCCTATGAAGTACTCAAGGATTTCAATGCTAACATTAAGGAATCCATGGATCGCCTGAGTAGCTTCGTTAGCGCTACTCCTGCAAATCTGTCTTTAGTCAGAAACACCACTGAAGGTCTTAATGCTTTGCTATGGGGACTGCCTCTAGAAAAGGGAGACGAGATAATCTACACTAACCTAGGTTATCCCTATGTCAAGAATACCCTAGAGCTATTGAGAAAGAAGAAAGGTATTCAGGCAAAACTTGTTAGTATAGATAACCTTGATTTCTCTGATGAGGAGCTTGTTGAGCACTTTGAGAAGGCCATCACAGATAAAACAAAGCTCCTTGTAGTAACACATATAACCCATAAGACTGGCCAGATCATGCCTGTCAGAAAGATATGCGATCTGGGTAAGAAATATGGTGTGGAAGTTATGCTGGACGCTGCCCATGCTATAGGCCATATTCCTCACAGCCTATCCGAAATAGGATGTGATTATTACGTGACCAGCATGCATAAGTGGTTCTCAGCACCCTTAGGCTCCGGTCTGATGTATATAGCGGTGCAGCACCTTGAAAAATTATTTCCAAGTTATTCCTACCCATCAAGTAAACAAGGGGAGATAACCAAGTTTGATTACACAGGAACTACTGCTTTTCAGAACAAGATGACGCTGAGTAGTGTACTGGATTTTAATCAAAGTATAGGCATAGATAGAAAGGCTAAAAGACTCAGAGAGTTATCCTTATATCTACTCAATGGACTAAAGAATATCAAGGGCGCTTACTCTGTAGTAGATAAGGACAGACTGGCAGGAATAGTCACTTTCAGCCTATCTATAAGATATTATAAAAAACTGGTAGATGCCTTAGCTGAGTATCATAATATTCATGTCAAAATGGTGCTACTTAATAAGCTGGGCCATCTTAGAATCTCACTTAATATCCATCTTATGGAGAGCGATATCGATAGGCTGCTTACAGCCCTCCAAAGTGAAGTAAATACTGACAAGTACTAATAGTGAAAGAGTGGTTACTTCAAAATAAGCTGGCGACTGCCTTGCTCAGTCTTTGTTATTTTCTAGCCGTTGTATTGCCACACGAGGAAGTGGGAAAAATAATCAACAGTTTTTTTTCTAATTACTCTCGCTCTACATACAATCTTGTAATAGGTGTTATGGCCTTGGCATTCTCTGCTAGTATATTTTGGTTTTTACTACCCTCTCTTAGGCGTCATCCTCATAGTATTAAGATGTATGGTTATCTTCTTGTATCAGCAGTGCTTGTACTACTTTGTTTTAATATCCTCTTTGTCGTAAACGTAGAAGCCGTACACTTTCTTCAGTATGCCATCTTGGCGATCTTGTTGTTTCCCTTATCTAGAAGTTGCAGTGTTACCATGAGCCTAGCTGTTTTGGCTGGAGGCTTAGATGAATTGTATCAGTATCTTATTCTGGATAATACAAATTTCTATTACGATTTTAACGATGTACTTCTGGATACCATTGGGGCAGGGATGGGCCTCTTAGTATTGAAGATACGCCATACTGAAACGGTGGTTCATTCTCTGCCGTGGTATAAGCACCCAGGGTTTTTTCTGTCTCTTGGTGTAGCATGTGTTTTGCTGGTGGCTGGGCTGCTGGGCCACTTTAGTATAAATAGCAGGTCGATGGACCCCGCTTTCTTTACCTTGTTTAAAAAGGCGCCAGATGGTTTTTGGCATTTTCCTCCAGGACCCTTCGCAAAGTTTCATATCCTAAGACCTATTCCTGGGCTGATAATAATCTATGCTACCGCCTACTTTTATAGTTTATTAGATAAGATAAAACCCCTTAGTTGCTAGGGGATTATACATGACATATATTTGCCATATTAAATTATCAAAAAAAAATTAAAAGAATGGCAGTTATCAAAGTTGTAGAAATTATGTCTAACTCAACTAAAAGTTGGGAGGATGCTACTAAGAATGCAATCACTAGAGCTTCTAAATCTATCAAAGGCATAAAGTCTGCTTATGTGCAAGACCAAAGTGTGGTTGTCTCTAGAGGGAAAGTAACCGAGTATAGAGTTAGTCTTAAAGTATCATTTGCAGTAAAGTAATACGATATAAAGCAGTCGGGTTGGATGAATTTCATCCCGACTTTTCATTTAAAAATTCCAATATTCTCCACTCATTCCAAAAGTAATTCTCACCATAACTACAGAAGCCTACATGACCACCATACTTTGGGGTTTCTAATTGTAGATTGTGATTATCTGCTATTCTCGAATATGGATAGCATTCTTCTGGCAGGAAAGGATCGTCTAGCGCATTGATAATAAGTGTAGGCAGTGTGATGCCAGACAAAAAATTACCAGAGCTACATTTAGTGTAATAATCTACAGCATTGTCAAATCCATGAAGCGGCGCGGTATAGTTATCATCAAAGTCGTATAGTTTTCTCATCTTTCTGAGTGGAGCAAGATCAATCTGCTCTGGAAATTGCTGGTGCTTAGCTATAATTTTTTCTTGTAGCGAAGTCATGAATTTTTTCTCATAGATAAAATTGCTTCTCCTGCCTATATTAAGAGAGCCAGCCTGTAAGTCAGTGGGTACAGAGATAGCTACTGTTGCGACCAGCTGAGGGTGGATGCTCTGCTCCCGCTCTCCACAATATTTTAAAACTAAATTACCACCCAAGCTAAATCCCACTAAAGCTAATTGCTCATAATTATCACTCGTATAATTAATGACAGTAGCCAGATCATCAG
Organism: uncultured Saprospiraceae bacterium; assembly: GCA_938002665.1. Taxonomy (GTDB): domain Bacteria; phylum Bacteroidota; class Bacteroidia; order Chitinophagales; family Saprospiraceae; genus RFSX01. The sequence goes on from CALLAE010000031.1 coordinate 43,664, forward strand.
TCGCACCACTATGGTACATTCTAAGTTGCTTGTTTATCTCTCCACTGCAACCCCTATAATTCATAGCGGCTATATCCCAGCCTTGTTCGTATAATAACCCTGCTGTGCCTCTTATATAGTTAGAGTCACTGCTGCCCTCCAGCCCATGACAAAGAATGGCCAGGCGCCTAGAATTTTTTCTAAGAAAATCTACATGTAGAAAATCATCATCAGGTGTCGGAACTGCTTCTCTTGTAAAGCTTGGCTTATCCACCTTTCTAAAGACAGAACTGTATATAGAATTATAGTGGCCAGATCTAAATAAAAGAGAGGGCTTATACTCAGCAAACAATATCTAAAAAGGAGGACTAGAAGTTTAGTAATTCTACCTCGAAGATAAGGTCGGCATTAGCAGGGATATCCTCGCTAGGTGGATTAGCTCCATAGGCTAGGCCAGATGGAATGTAGAGTACGCCTTTGCCACCTTTCCCAAATAGCTGCATACCTTCTTGCCAGCCTGCGATGACTCCATTCAGTGGAAAAGTCGCACCATTGAATGAAGAATCAAATACAAAGTCATCAGTTCTGAATCCCTTATACTTTACAGTTACTTCATCTTCCAAAGTAGGCATCTCATCATTGCCTGGTTCTTCTATCGTATATTTTAGCCCAGATGCCGTCTCCTGCACTTCTATATTATTCTCAGCTATATATTCTTCTACACTGATCAGTATAAGTTCGTTTCCTCCACAGCCAGTAAGGCCTAGGATGAGACATAGAGCTAGAGAATAGAATAATAATTTCATTTATTAAAATTTTGTAGTTTTCCTATTGCCCAAATAGTTCGTCTAGATAGGCTTCACGGTTATTTTCAGTCAGATTGAAAGAGCAGGCCTGTGGTGTGCTGTGCATAATGCTCGCGCACTGGCTCGTCGCAGGATCTACTCTGTCATCATGAGATCTATCTAGAAAACAATGTCCTAACTCATGAAAGATGAGAAATTGCTTATCGAATTCAGAACTATTATTCCAGTAGTCGATATCTATGACCACTTTACGAGGCTTCTCTTCATTTCTGAAACACTGGCCTAGCACATTAGGCTGCGCTATTTCTTGCATTAGCCCTTCTATATTAGCAGCTACATAATCTACTTCTATACCACGAAGAGCAGCCTCTTCAGCAAACATTTCAAAATATGGTACAAGAATAGGATCTGTTTCTAGTATATCTTCTTCTGCACAGCCCATGACCATAATAAGTCCAAGCAATAGAGCCGAAAGACTGAATTTCGTGAAGTTTTTTACGTTCCAAGATTTCATAACGCTAAGTTAGTTTATAAATTCATTTCTTAGTCAACACTATAATACTAGTTAGCTAGTAATTTTGTTGCTTCAATTTTCATAAAAAATCTATAAATAGTCATCGATATGCGAAATCTGATTTTTTTTCTTTCTCTAGCTATGGTATTAATGATTGTGGAGACCTCTACTGCTCAGAGTGCCTCAGCTACTGAGAATATGCTGCAAAGAGAACTGGGTCTGCGGTTTTCAGGTTTTGATGATTTTAATTTGATGTACAAGAAGGAATTAGCCAGTGGAAAATATCGTAGGCATAGAATAGCAATTGGAAGTGTAGCTTATAATACCAATAGGTCAGATTTTGATCTAAATCTAGGTTACGCCTTTGGTGTAGAAAAGCGCAAAATCATCAAGGATAAGTTGTCCTTTATTTCTGGTCCTGACTTCTTAATGAGCCTCTCATATAGCAATTCTGAAGGTGTGACAGGTGATCGCAATAATCAAGTTGTTATAGCACCTGCCTTAGGATATATCATCGGATTTAATCTAGACGTATCTGCTTCAGTATCTATAAGTGCAGAGATTATTCCTAGTATAGGAGCTAGTTTTTCTATTTTCGATTATTCTGATAATCAGTATAGGGTTTCTGCTAACTTTAATTCTACCTCCACTGCCTTGGTAGTGGCCTACAAGTTTTAAAAAGTGTTTCCTTAGAATTCTCCGCCTTCTCCACCTTCATACGAGCCTCTAGAACCACCTCTTTTTTTCTTTTGGTTGATTCTATAGCTGGCCGTGATGGAGGCCGTTCTTGCTCTCCACTGGAATTCTGACTGTTGGAAATAGTCATCGAGAAAGAGCTTGCCATTTCTTTTTCTAGAATTGAAGAGATCTCTGACGCTTAGAGTTAGTGTAAGATTTTTACTGCTTAAGAAATCCCTAGTCCAGCCGACATCTAGCGAGCCTATGCCTTTAGAGTTGCCTTGGGTAGATTCTCGTGGGCCTCTATAATTAGCTCGCAGTTGGAGGTCAGAGTCCCAGAAAGTTATTCTAGTTGTGAGCCTTCCATTCAGAGTGATATTATCTGTTTCGTTCAGCACATAACTATACCTTTCTTTGAAGGTTTCTAGGTCATCTTGTATTTCTCTCACCTCAGTGTAGAACAGATAGACCTCGTCTTCTACTTCATCAGGTATAAGAGATAATTGATTGCGGAAGATGTTCGTATTGAAATTTATTCTGAGCCATTTCTTGGGATTATAGCCTAGGGTAAGATCTAGTCCATAGTCATCTGTTGTACCTATGTTAATAGGTATCCGTAGGGTGGTAGCTGTCTGATTATCTACTGATAGAAAGCGCTGTCGTGAGTCAGCTGTCTTTCTGTAAAAAAGGCTTGAAGATAGAGAGAGCTTTTCCCAGTACTTAATCTGACCCAGTTCGTAAGAGTCTGTGTACTCGGGGTTCATGTTAGGGTTTCCAGAAAAATAATTTCTACTATCCTGAAAAGTAAAGAAGGGATTTAGATCCCAGAACCTTGGTCTATTTATACGACGACTATAACTGAGCTGTAGCGCATCTGTGTCATTGAGATGGTAAGAGATGTGACCACTTGGAAATAGATTAGCATAGTCTCTTTTGTTTCCTTCATTAGGACCTTCTTGACCTAGTTTGGTATTGACTAAGGAGTATTCTCCTCTTAGTCCTAACTGATAGCTGATGTTGCCCTTTCTATTGCCATAGATTCCGTAAACGGCAAAGATGTCTTCGTCATAATCAAAGGCACTATCTAGTCCAGGTAGTGGAACGTAGGCCTCATCTACAAGTTCCTGCACTAGGTATTTGGTATCGATGTCTCTGACTGAGGCTCTGAGTCCAGCTTCCCATCTTTGGTCTTTACCGAGGGGCTTGACATAATCTAGCTGTGCTACCCAGGTTTTTTCTTTTTCCTCGTTTTCTGCTGTCTGCAAAAGAGAGTAGCTTTTATCCGACTCATAGTTATGAATAAAGCTTTCGCTAAATTCATTCTCCTCAGTTTCGCCTTTTTCACGATACTGAATAGAAGCATTGAGTGCATGCTCTCTTGAAGAATATTCTTTTTTGAAGTTGAGATTGTATTCTAAATTAGATTCGTTTTCTATTTCATCATCTGTCCTGTCCGTGTCACCTATAAATGAAGCTGCGCCGAGTTGCGCATCGAAATCCTTGTAATTTAAAAAGGATGTTTCATTTTCAGTCAGCCAAAGAGGGTCAATAGATAAGTCGCCATACTCTTCCGAGTAATCCTTATATAAAAGACTGGAATTATTATCATCTGCAGATTTTCTATAGTAGAAAGAACCTGTAAGTTGTGTCTTTTCAGCTAAAAAATAATCTGCTCCGAATCTTATGCTATTGCTTAGACCAGATCTATGTATTTCTCTGTCTAAAGTTGTGACTCTCCTGAATAAGTCGGCATTAGCATTGCCTTGTATTATTTGGTCTTGGATAGAGTTTCCGCCACCAGGGCCAGTCCTATAATTTGTTCCATAATTTAGAAACCAGTTTAGGGGGCCCTTTCTGTAATTGAGGTTAGCAGAGATACCTGCTCTGATAGGTAGACCTGTAGTGACATCTATTGAACCATTGAATCCATGACCTTGTTTTTTCTTTAGTACAATATTGACTATTCCAGCCATGCCTTCTGCCTCGTATCT
>CALLAE010000032.1 GCA_938002665.1 uncultured Saprospiraceae bacterium
TATGAATGTTGTGTCATCTAGCTTTGGTGTGACTAGCCCTTCATCTGGAGATGCATGGGAAAGCGGAACTACCTCACCTGTAGTAAGATGGGAAACAGATGGTGCTGAAGCTATATGTGATAGAGTAGATATCAAGCTATCCATAGATGGAGGAAGTTCTTTCCCTATTTTCTTAAAACGTAACACTTCTTTTTCTGCTGGTTCGACAACAATTGATTTGCCGGAAGGCATCCCAGCTACTGCTGAAGCTAGGATAATGGTTCTCTGTGCAGATTATGAATGTTTTGGCTTTTATGATATGTCAGATCCTATTACCATTACCTCTGCTTGTGATGCCCAAGCTACTGCTGTATGTAATTTAGAACCGATAACCGTTGACTTTAGAGATCCTCAATTGAACTTTGGGACTATGGGAGCTGTGGGAAGTACTTTGACTAATATAGAAGGAGAAGTAGATCCAGGAGGTCCTACTTTGACAACTGTACTTTGGAATAGTCAAAGAAATGGCTGTGCCACCCTCAATAATTCAGGAAATGGTATCAGTACTATCCAGTTTTCTCCGACAAGAAATGGACAGTATTATTTTGATTTTCCAGAGGGGTCTAGAACTATAGATGTTCATTCGATATTTGAGAAAGAAACATTTAATGCCTCAAATCCTTGCCTTTCTTTTGTTGCTTCTAATGCGAGAAGAACTAGTGGTTCTAATTATGCCGCTTCAGACTACATGTACGTAGATCTGGAAGCTTGCAAGGAATATTATTTGATTTCACAGATTACCCAAAACAATAATTTCGATATAGATATCAAGATAAGTGCAGGATCAGGTTCTCTAGTGGGAGCTAACACTATAAGCAGTTCCATAGCATATATTGCTGTAGATTCTAATAATGGAAATATTGCAGCCCAGAATTCTGATGGTGACTTTACTACCATTGATCCAGGAACCTATACTATACATAGTGTTGCTTATGAGTCAGCCAATCCTTCTTCTTGGATAGGTCAGACCATTGATCAGATAGCTTTAGGGAGTGAATGTCTTGTGGTAAGCGATAATTTTAAGCCAGTTACCATAAATGCCTCTTGTGCAATTGTAAACCCTACTGCTACGCTTTCTGCTTCTTGTGATCCCTTGTCAAATGAATACGCTATTGATTTATCTTTTGAAATAGACCGAGGACCAACGACTGGACAAGGATTTGTAGATGTTGTAGGATATCCTGAAATAGAAACATTTGAATATACAGTTAGCTCTGGAGTACTTAACCTTACTCTAGCAGGCTTACCTTCAGATGGCCAACCTTTAGATCTTAGATTTAGTTTTCAAAATGATGATGGCTGTATAAAGATAGAACAAGGTATTTTTGTAGCTCCAGAAAACTGTTGCCCGATACAACTAGATCTGGGAGACCAGAGATTATGTGAAGGAGAAACTGCGACGCTGGATGCTGGCACTGATGGTAATATCTACGAATGGAGTTTAGATGGTGATCCACTTCCTTCTACGGGGAGTACTCTACCTGCCCTTCTTCCAGGAACTTACAGAGTGACAGTTACAGACGCTAACGGATGTTCTAAGACAGATGAAACAACTGTTTCTTTTAGTGTTCCCCCTGCTATCACTGTCGAGACGGAAGATGTCACTGATGCTTGCGAAGGAGAAAGAATACCTCTACAAGTATTTGTATTAAACTTTGATAGTATAGCTTGGTACAGAGATGGAACTTTCTTAGATGGGCCATCATTTGTCAACAGACAAAGAATAAACATATTTGACCCTGGTCAATATGAAGTTAAAGCCTTTAATGGAGGCTGTGAACGATCAGAATTTATCTCAGTCTCATTACTACCTATTACACCTTTTACCTTAGGAGAAGATATTGTCGAATGTGTAGGAGCTACAGTTGCCTTGGATCCGGGCTTACCTGATTTGAATTGGGAGTGGTTTGAATTAGGCACAACGACTATATTTTCTACAGATGATACTTACACTATTATGAGTACCAGTGAGGACGACGCCATCAGAATGGTGGCTAGAGGTACAGGAGATAATGGTTGTCCGGCTACTGACACAATAAGAATAGATTTCAAACCTGGTCCTGAAATAGACTTAGGAGAAGATCAGGAAGATTGTGACACAAAACAACTTGACGTAAGAGCAGGATTTCAGCCTGTAGATTGGTATGTCAATGGAGAATTGATCATAGGTTTTAATAATAGAGATTTCTTTGATGTACCTGATGGTCTTATAGTTGCTACAGGATTTCTTGGTTCATGTGTTTCTTCTGATACAGTTCTTATTACAAAAGTACCAGGGCCGGTAGTAGACCTAGGACCTAACATGTCTTTCTGTGAAGGCACGCCAATAGATACTGTACTCTACGTAGGAGAACCTTTTGATTTTGTATATCAGTTTTTTGTAAATGGTTCCCAACTTCCTGAAACAAGTGGATTGGATGGCACGCTGGAGGTTACAGAACCAATGGAAGTTTTTGTAGAAGTGAAAAATAGAGGTACTAACAAATGTACTTCTACTGATGAGATAATAATTGAGTATGTTTCTAACCCAGAAGTAGAAATTATAGACTCTCCTTTTTCAATATGTGAAGAAAATGGAACTGCTACGATTACTGCAAGCTCTTCTTCAGATGGATTGGCTTGGCTCTTAGATGGCGAATTGACAAACTTTACAGAAAGAGAAATAGAAGTAACAAAACCTGGAACTTATACGATTGTAGTAGGCCTGGATCAGCAATGTGAAGTGTCTGATGAAGTTACGGTATTAGCTGAGCCTTCACCTGAACTTAATTTACCTAGTGAGGTAATCGGATGTATAGGAAATCCCGAAATGTTAGAAGCATCCCAAAATACTACATACACCTATGAATGGTTGCTCAATGGAATACCTATTTCTGGTGCTAATACAGGATCTTATTTGGCAGAAGAAGCTGGTATTTATGAAATAATTGCAACAAACTCTGTTCCTTGCGAGTCAAGAGATACAGTAGTTGTTAGGTTTGATGGGGCATCTTCTGTCATGTTGCCTGATGATGAAACCTTATGTGATGGTGAACCTTTTACTATCAATGCTGTAACCTCGGCAGGTAATCTTAGTTGGTATAATGGTACCACACCGCTCACAGAAACAGGAAAATCTTTAGAAGTTTCTAGTGCTGGAATATACATCGCAATAGCACAAGAGGGAGAAGATTGTGAAGCTAGAGATTCTATCATAATCACTACAAGTACAGCTCCTGTCGTGATGTTATCCGATGTCACTGTCTGTCAAGGCAAAGATGCTGAGTTTATTGCCGGGCCTGATGATGGGTTTGACTATCAATGGTATATTAATGGAGATCCTATTTCGAATCAGTCTGGGACTCTAATTCTAGATTCTGAAGACATAGATGATCTTACTGCTGAGATCGCCGTCGATGTAAAAAATGAAAATGATGATTGTTCATCCAGTTCAATGGCGGTAGTTACTTTCACAGCAGGCGCTACTCTCGAAATTACGCCACCCTTACCACCCTATTGCCAAGGGTCGAGTCTAATGTTAGAAACGATGACAAATCAGACTTCATTAATATGGAGCAGAAATGGTCAAGAGCTGCCAGATACTGATACAGTTATAGAAATATTTGAGAGTGGGGAGTATATCGCTAATGCTGGTTCTGGAACCTGCTCTGCTGCTGATACCATCAATATCACCTTTGGAGCAGCACCAGTATTTGCCATCGAGACACAATCTGTTTGTCAAGATGAAGATGCAGAGTTTGATGCAGGTAATGCAGATTACTCATACCAATGGTTCCTAGGTACAGATGACTTAGGTGAATCTGGGTCTATGCTCACAGTTATGAGTGGACAGTTACCTTCAGGGATGGGAGAGATAAGAGTTGTGGCGACGGATTCAGGAACGGGATGTACCGCAGACACGACCGTTGTCATAGAGTTTATATCCACACCTACATTGACCCTAGAACCACCAGAAATGACTTGTAACGGTTTTGATGCCATCATCACTGCCAATATAGTAGGAGCCTCAAGTTTAGAATGGACCTTTGAAGGGGACCCTCAGACTGAGACGGGTACTTCTTTCACAGCTACGGCAAGTGGAACTTATACTGCAAAAGCTGGTTCAGGGGATTGCGCTGTTACTGAAAGTTTAGACTTAAGCTTTACTGATGCGCCATCTTTTGCGATAGAGAAACAATCTGTATGTGAGGGCGAGGATGCATTTTTTGATGCAGGTAATGATGATTATAGTTATCAGTGGTTTTTAGATACAGATGAATTAGTAGAAACGAGTTCTACTCTCACTGTCACAGAGGCTCAGCTGCCAGCAAAGACAGGAGAGGTAAGAGTTATAGCCACGGATAGAACAAGTGGTTGCACAGCAGATACAACTGTTGTGATAGAATTTATATCGACGCCTACCCTCACTCTAGAACCACCAGAAATGACCTGTAATGGTTTTGATGCAATCATCACTGCCAATTTAGTAGGAGCCTCTAGTTTAGAATGGACTTTTGAAGGAGACCCTCAGACTGAAACAGGTACTTCTTTCACAGCTACCGAAAGTGGAACTTATACTGCAAAAGCTGGGTCAGGTGATTGTGCAGTTACTGAAAGTTTAGACTTGACTTTTACTGATGCGCCATCTTTTACGATAGAGAAGCAATCAGTTTGTGAAGGACAAGATGCTGTCTTTGATGCAGGGACAGATGATTATAACTATCAGTGGTTTTTGGATACAGAAGAATTAGTCGATACAGGCTCCATTCTAATTATCACAGAGGCTCAGTTGCCCTCAAAGACAGGAGAGGTAAGAGTTATTGCCACGGATAGAATAAGTGGTTGTACAGCTGATACGACGGTTGTGATAGAATTTATATCGACGCCTACCCTCACTCTAGAACCACCAGAAATGACTTGTAATGGTTTTGATGCTATCATCACTGCCAATCTCGTAGGTGCATCTACTTTGGAATGGACTTTTGAAGGAGATCCTCAGTCTGAGACTGGTACCTCTTTCACGGCTACTCAAAGTGGAACTTACACCGCAAAAGCAGGCTCAGGTGATTGTGCAGTTACTCAAAGCTTAGACTTAACATTCACTGATTCGCCATCTTTCGAAATAGAGAAACAGTCAGTCTGTGAAGGCGAGGATGCATTTTTTGATGCAGGTACAGGTAATGATGATTATAGCTATCAGTGGTTCTTAGATACGGATGAATTAGGAGAAACGAGTTCTACTCTTACTGTCACAGAGGCTCAGTTGCCCGCAAAGACAGGAGAAGTAAGAGTTATTGCCACGGATAGAACAAGTGGCTGTACAGCAGATACAACTGTTGTAATAGAATTTATATCGACGCCTACCCTCACACTAGAACCACCAGAAATGACTTGTAATGGTTTTGATGCTATCATCACTGCCAATCTCGTCGGTGCATCTAGCTTAGAATGGACTTTTGAAGGAGATCCTCAGTCTGAGACTGGTACCTCTTTTACTGCTACAGAAAGCGGTACCTATACAGCGAGAGCTGGCTCTGGTGATTGTGCAGTTACTCAAAGCTTTGACTTGACTTTTACTGATTCGCCATTTTTTGAAATAGAGAAACAGTCTGTCTGTGAGGGAGAAGATGCATTTTTTGATGCTGGGAACGATGATTATAGCTATCAGTGGTTTTTGGATTCTGGTGAATTAATGGAAACAGGTTCTACTTTGACTATTACAGAAATGCAGTTGCCTGCTAAGACAGGTGAAGTATCTGTAATCGCTACTGATAGGCTCAGCGGTTGTACTTCTGATACTATGGTAGTCATTGAGTTCATTGCGACTCCTACCCTTACATTGGAACCACCAGAAAAGACCTGTAATGGTTTTGATGCAATCATCACTGCTAACTTAGTCGGCGCTACTTCTCTGGAATGGACTTTTGAAGGAGATCCGCAGTCAGAGACTGGTACCTCTTTTACAGCCACTGCGAGTGGAACCTATACTGCTAGAGCAGGATCAGGTGATTGTGCGGTGACGCAAAGCTTAGACCTATCATTTACTGACTCGCCGTCCTTTGAAATAGAAAAACAATCAGTCTGTCAAGGACAGAATGCATTTTTTGATGCAGGTACTGATGATTATAACTATCAGTGGTTTTTGGGTACTGAAGAGCTGATGGAAACAGGTTCTACCTTAGCAATTACCGAGGCACAGTTGCCAGCAGGAAATGGTGAGGTATCAGTGATTGCTACAGATGCAATGAGTGGTTGTACTTCAGATACAATGGTCATCATAGAATTTATAGCGACACCTACTTTGACTATTGATGAGCCTGCCACTGCTTGCGAAGGCATGGCGGTAGATATAGAGGCTAATCTGGTTGGCGCCTCTTCATTAGAATGGACGCTTGATGGAACAACCTTGTCTGAAACTGGGACTACTCTGTCAGTTACTGATGGTGGTACCTATACGGCAACAGCGGGTTCTGGTATGTGTGCAGTCACTGAATCTATCACTGTAGAATTCGATCCGTTGCCTAATGTAGATATCGGTTCTGATGTTGCAGCTTGTGAGGGTACACCAGTAGAGATAGACTTAACTGCAGATAATACAGACAATATATCATGGCTATACTCGCCAGATGGAACGAACCCAGAAGTTATAATGGGCCAATCGGGAGAAACTATTTCGGTAGATCAAGAAGGTTTTTATTCTGTGAATGTTACCAGTGATGAAGGCTGTTCTTCGGAGGAATCTGTAGAAGTTATCTACATAGAATTTCCAAATGGTGAGGGAATCACTGATCTTCCGATGGGAATATGTGCAGGTACGCCTTTCGAAGTAATAGCTGACAGTGAAGGAGATTCATTCTTTTGGTCTGATCAAAGTGGACCTATAACAGGTGCGACAGGTATAAGCCAGGTTTTCTCACAAACAGGAAATTACGTTTTTACAGCGCTAAATTCTTATACTGACATGGAGACCAATGAGACAACAGAATGTCCCGTTGAATATCCTTTCTCATTGGATTTTATTCCAGCTCCTGAGGTAGACCTCCAAGGTGACCAGCGAGTCTGTGAAGGAGAACCTGTAGTGCTCTCTATACAATCTATGCCAGACGTTACCTATGAATGGTATCTAGGAGATGTATTACAGAATGAAGATGGAAATTCTTTTGATGTGACTGTAGCAGGAGAATATGAACTAGTTGTTACTAATGATATAGATTGCTCAAATAGTGATGTGGTCAATATTGAATTCGTTTCTATTCCTGTCATAACAACAAGTACTGATGTGAGTTTCTGTTCAGGTGAAGTAGAAACACTTGCCATAACCACGGATGCTCCGATTATTACATGGAGACGTGGTAATGAAGTCGTGGGTCAAAATGTGCAGACTATTGATATTTCTGAAGGAGGTACTTATACAGTAGAGGCCTCTACTCCAGAAGGTTGTTCCGTAATAGAAACTATAGAGGTGACAGAAATTTCAGTGGCTAGCATTGAGTTAGAAGATGGAGAATTGTGTCCAGGTGATGATCCATTGCAAGTGACAATAGATGGAGATTTTGATACATATGTTTGGTCAGGAGGTGCAACAGGGACTTCGGCAACGATTAGTATTCCATATCAAGAGGTCACATCATTGACTACTGAAACGATCACAGTGGAGGCTAGAAAAGGAGATTGTCCTTCTAGTACATCTTTTACTGTTACCTACTTTCCTATTATAGCAGCTAGTGTGGCGAATGATAACATAGAGTTATGTGAAGGTGAAGACATTCAACTAGAAGTTAGTGGTGGTTCAATTTATCAGTGGACAGATCCCAATGGTAGTCTTAGTAATACTAATGTTTCTAATCCTACTGCTAGCCCTATAGAAACTACAACTTATGAAGTCATGATAAGTGACGTCTGCCCTAATAGTTTTGAGACATTATCAGTTCTAGTTACTGTCTATCCACTACCAAATGCCGACGCAGGTGAAGATAAATCTACAATACCGGACAAGCCTATTAACCTAGAAGGGTCTGGAGGAGTGAGTTATGAATGGGATAATTCTGATTTGATAAATGGCTCTAGTTCTATCGCAGAGCCAGAAGTGTCGATAGAGGAGCCTACTACTTTTACAGTAACAGTTACTGACGAAAATGGTTGTTCTGCTACAGATACTGTACTTATAGATATAGTGAATGATCCTGAAGAGGTCATAGAGGTTGTAGATGCTTTCAGTCCTAATGATGATGGAAATAATGATGTACTGGAATTCAGAGGCCTAGAATTATTCCCGGTCAACAAACTTGTTATTTTCAATAGATGGGGAAATGTAGTCTTTGAAAAACGGAATTATCAGAATGATCAAGTTCGATGGGATGGTACACGTAATGGAGAGCAGTTGCCAGCAGGAACATACTATTACATCTTAGAATTTGATTCACTTAAGGTGAAAAATAGCTTAACCCTAGTAAGAGAATAAGAATATGAAAAAGATAACATATACACTACTCGGAATTTTATTTGCTGTAGGGTTAAATGCTCAGCAATTGACTCAGACGACGCCTATACAGGATTTGCAACATATCTGGAACCCAGCTTTCACGGCACCTGGGACTAAGATGGATGTATCCGCTTACTATAGAAGACAGTGGTTAGGATTTAATGGAGCGCCTAGCACTGCTGCAGCTTCTATACAATATCCTTTTGTGGATATGAATATGAGTGCAGGTGCAATTATCATAGCGGATAGAACAGGACCTGTAAGTAAGACTGGACTACAAGTTAATTATGCATACAAGCTCAAGGAACTCTTGAATCGAGATGACCAACTCAGCTTTGGTATCAATGGATATTTTCATCAGTATGGTTTCGATGCCGATGGTGTAACGATAAGGGATAAGGATGATGTGTTGTTGACTTCTGGTAGACAAACTAAGTTTGTGCCTTCATTCGGAGTAGGGATGGCCTATTTTTCTGGTACTGAAGATTATAGTGGAGATAACATATTTTTTGTGGGTTTCTCTGCTCTTCAGATTTTAGCTAATGACTTGTTGTTAGACGCTGGAAATGCAAAAAGAGAAAGACACTATTTTGTAAATATGGGAACCAGATTGTTTGGGTATAATCACTTCATAGAGCCTTCTTTTCAGGTTAATTATGTCAATCCTCAGCTGATAAATTATGTGCTAGGTGCCAAGTTTGAGTTAGAGGAATCCTTCTGGGCTGGCCTTTCTTATTCTAGTGTAAATGATGTAGCGATAAATGGTGGCGTAATTTTAAATGAAATTGCAGGAAGATATACACAACTTAAGATCGGAGCTCTTGCTACTATTAATGGTGGATCCATCATGAGTGCAGGGACAAGCTTTGAATTTTTTGTAGCTTATACAATTGATATGGATTAGTCTATTTAAAAGTATAAGGTTTTGGTGTTTGTAACTAATTAGATCAGTTTAGTCGAAAGACTAGCTGATCTAATCAGTTTTAAGCAGTCCTTAACGTTAAGTCTTTGCTATCTTTGAGGCAAATAAATCTATAAAGTGTCAATACTTATATTCTTTCTAATCTCTTATCTTCTTCTAAGCCTTAGCTTATATATGTTATTCCCTAAGGCAGGAGTACCGGCAATCAATGGTCTGATTCCTGGTAAGAATTTTGTAGAATGGGCAAAAATCATCGGGCGACCTAGCTGGTGGCCTTTACTACTTCTAATTCCGATAGTTAACATTTTTATCTTCGCTGGGATGGCCGTACATCTTGTCCGATCTTTTAAGAAGTATCGGTTTGTACATAGTGCTGGTGCTGTTATCTATGCACCTGCTTCCTTTGCTTGGCTGGCTAAGAATGATAAGGCTATCTATGATGGGCCTAACTTTCCAAAGGAGAAAGCATATATGGATGAAGTTAAGGAACTCAGAGCTAATAAGGATAAAACCAAATTAGCTAGAGTAATAGAGAAAAGCCCTTATAAAAAATCCTTTTTAAGGGAGTGGGTAGAATCTATAGTTTTCGCTGTGTTTGCTGCTGCTTTTATAAGAATGTTCTTGATAGAAGCATTTGTGATACCTACTCCTTCTATGGAAGGTTCTCTTATGGTAGGTGATTTTCTTTTTGTTTCCAAAGCCAGCTATGGTATCAGAACACCGATGACCTTAGCTATGATTCCTTTATTGCATAATCGTGTTCCTGTGGTAGGTACAGAATCCTATCTAAAGAAACCTAGCCTTAAGTATCATAGATTACCTGCCCTTGAGAACATAGAAAGAAATAAACCCATAGTCTTTAACTGGCCAGTAGGAGATTCAGTCTATATCACAAGTAGAAGAAGTTACACAGTCGGTCAGGTTCAGCGAGATAAAGGCTTTCTTTCGTATGACAGAGAGCTAAAATCACAAGTGAACAATAAGAATTTCGTTGTCAGACCAATAGACAAAAAGGATCATTACATTAAGAGATGTGTAGCGATGCCTGGGGATACCATCAGAATTATTAATCGGCAAGTTTATATCAATGGTCAAAAAGGTGTGAACCCAGAGGAAATGCAATTCCTCAATATGATTACACCTCCATCCAATGGTGTCAATGCTAACAAACTAAAGGAATGGGGCATAGGTGATACGGACTCCGATAGAAATCCTTATGCTGGGAATGCTTTCCATATTACTGAACAACAAAAAGCAAAATTAGAATCTATAGGATTTACCACTCAGTATTACGAGCCTCCAATTGAACCAGTAAAGTTATTTCCACATGATCCTAGTATCACTAAGGGATGGACAGTAGACAATTACGGGCCTGTATGGGTTCCTAAAGCTGGGACAACCGTTACTCTTAACATGCAAAATCTGAGCATGTTCCGAAGGGTGATATCTGTATATGAAAATAAGAAGCTAGAAGTAAAAGGAAATCAGATCTATATTGATGGAGTACAGACAGATGAGTATACCTTTGAGCAAGATTATTACTGGGCAATGGGTGATAACAGGCATAACAGTGAGGATTCTAGAATGTGGGGTTTTGTGCCTATGGACCATATTGTAGGAAAGCCACTTTTTATATGGTTCTCCACACGGAATGCTCGCATGAGCGATGGAATAAGATTCGATAGAATGTTTAAGTCAGCAGATGTTAATTAGATTCGTTTTTCTCTTTTTTTTAGGACCTGTCTTTGCAATGGGGCAGTTGCCTACAAGTAATATTTATCACTTTACCATTACTAAAGTGGCAAAGTCTTATAGAATAAAGTCACCGCAATTTCTCACAGCTTTTAACAAGGGGGGGTACAATAACCAACCAAGTTACTTCAGTGATAAGGTCATTTATTTTGCAACTAACTACTATGATGAGGCACAAACGGAAATAGCAAAATTTGATTTGTATGATAAGAGTCTTACACGTATTACTTATACTGAAGAAAAAGAGTATTCCCCTACTCCTACTAAGGATTCAGAAACCTTCTCAGTTGTAAGAGTTGAGACAGACAATAAAACTCAGACGCTGAGTACATATCCCTTAGATGGTATTGGATATGCAAAGCGCTATATGAACAATACCTCCAATATTGGCTATCACACTTGGCTAGATGATGAGACAGTAGCTTTATTTCTAGTAGAAGAGCCTGATCATAATCTTGCTATTGCTCATGCAGTCAGTGAACGTAGAAAGATTATACTGGATAAGATAGGTAGATGCCTTAAAGTAGATAAAAAAGGACAACTGCTCTTTGTCCACAAACAGAACAAAGATGAATGGTTTATCAAAGCATATAATACCAAGACAAACAAGAGCACTACTATTGCCAAAACTATAATGGGAGCTGAGGATTTTGAATTATTAAACGATGGTTCTCTACTTATGGCTAGCAAGAGTATGCTCTATATTTTGCCTCCTAGTGCTAATGAGTGGAACTTACTCTTGGACATGAGCTCTTATGGCTTGGATAATATTACAAGAATTGCATCTCAAAAGAATAGTCTAATCGTAGTAAACTCTGATTGATTTTGTAATAGATGGCGACATCATATCTATTTAGAATAGTTTATTTTTGGAGTAAATCAGGACTTCCTATGCATAGAGTAATCTCATTCTTCTTATTTCTTTCTGTTTCTATTTGTACTGCACAATCATCAGTTGCAGATTTTCATGAAAGATGGATTGTAAAACTTGATGATACAAATTTTGCAAAATTAGAAGATTTAGAAATTTCTCGTGATATTGAGATTTCAATCTTAAGTAAGCATTTTAATCTCGTACTATTACATTCTGAAAAGCCCTTAGATAAAAGGCAGATAGGCTCTCTATTAGCTCCTCTATCGCTTCTGGACCTTTACCCAGATCATAAACTACAATACAGAGATAGAATTCCTGATGACTTCAGTTATTCTAGCCAGTGGAATATGGATATAATAGACATGCCAGCAATATGGGACCATGCTACAGGCGGTACTATGCATAATGGAGAGGAAATTGTCATTGCAATTTTGGATGTAGGTTATGAAGTGGATCATATAGATCTAGAAGAAAACATCTGGGTCAATCAAAACGAAATACCCAATGATAATATAGATAATGATCAGAATGGATATAGGGATGATTATCTGGGTATGAATATAGATACTCAGAACGATACGCATAATATAGATGACCATGGAACTAAGGTAGCAGGCATAATAGGTGCTGGAGGGAATAATGGCCGAGGTGTAGCTGGAGTGAATTGGAAAGTGAAGCTTTTGCCAATAGGAGGAGTGGATCACATAGGTGAGATCATAGTTGCAATGGAATATGTTATCATGATGAAGCAAGAATATATAGAAAGTAATGGTCTGAGAGGAGCAAATATTGTTGCTACTAATCTATCTGCAGGTGTAGGAAGGAAATTTCCTATAGATTCACCTGATTGGTGTCCATATTATGATCTAGCAGGTAACCTAGGGATACTCTCGGTCAGTGCTGCTCCAAATGCTCAGTATGATGTAGAAAAGGAAGGGGACTTGCCTAGTCTTTGTGATAGTGAATATCTGATAGCGGTGACTAATACTGATCAGGCTGATTTTAAAGTTAATGAATCAGGCTATGGTAAAGTCAGTATAGATTTAGGAGCGCCTGGAGAAAGGGTATTTACGACAAACCTGAATGATGATTACAGTACAATAAGTGGAACATCAGCTAGTGCCCCCCATGTAGCAGGCCTCATTGGTTTACTATATAGTCTAGACTGTGCAGAATTTTCAGAACTGGTCAAAACTGATCCTCCTCAAGCAGCCCAGCTAGTCAAGAGTTCTATATTAGAAGGAGTGGACCTTAAGCCTAGCTTAAGTCATACTCTTACAAAAGGTAGATTGAATGCCTATAAGGCCTTCCTTAATTTAGTCAGCTGGTGTACAGGGAGTCCTATAGGAGAACTAGAATTAGAAGGTATTTCCTTAGAAAGACAACAAGTTAACCTTAGATACAACACAAATGATTTTAGTGAGCATAAGCTTTCTATTTATAATATTTTAGGAGAAAGACTCAAAACCGTAACCTTCAGGCCATCAGTTTTTAATGAACGCGTCTTGTTAATAGATCTGTCAGACTTAGACTTAGTATCTGGAAATTATATGTTCACCTTATCTAATGACTTAGAAAGGACTAGTAATATTTTTGGATTGATTGTAGATTAGAAATCTAAGTACAAATCTTTAGTAAGGGACCTATATTTTTCTCCAAAACTCTTAGAGTCTTCATTGTCTTTTCTTATGAAAAAATGATCTTTTTCTATACTGGATAGCTTTTTCTTACAGAACTCTATCATGACCCTCTTAACGGGTCCACCCTCTTTCCCTTTTACTTGAGCTATTCGTGTTTTGTGCAGACCAGCTCCCTCAGCTAATGTTTCTAATTCATTCATTCTTTCGTAGGGAACAATCAATGATAACTTACCTACGAAGGAAAGCAATGATGCGCTAGCTACAATGAGCTCTGAGAAGCTCAGAGCTTCAGAATGCTTAGCAAAGTTGAGTCTATTTGCAGAGCTGAGACCAGAGGAATGGAAAGGGGGATTGCTAATTATATGATCGTAAGTATCTCTTGTATAAGATCTACTATATGCTTGTATGCTAGTGGATTCAAAAGATATGTTCTTCCAATTATTTAGAGTGATATTGTACTGAGCTTCTTCTATGGATGGCTTGTCTATATCAATGCCATGTACTCTGATGTTTGGATACCTTTTCTTGAGAATAAAGGCTATCACCCCACCACCAGTGCCGATGTCCAATACCCTATCATTGCCACTTAGTTTCGTCCAAGCAGCAAGAAGCACACCATCGGAATTAATCTTAAGTGCACAATCTCTGTTTCTAAGCTTGAAGCTTTTAAAATGAAAAAAGTCTTTTTCCAAAGCAACTTAGAATCAACGAATATCTATATCATCCACTCTATAAGAAGTTGTATTAGAGGCTCCTGTTCCCTGGTATCTGAAGGCAATATGAATGTTTGTACCGAATGCTTCCAGATCTATATCGCCAGACTCTATAAAGGCATGATCAGTGGAGCTTTCCACGGCCAGAGTAGCCTCTATAGTAGTCCATGTCGCTGCTTCCACATCATCACTGAAATCAGTTGAGTATAGAACAGTCAGGCCATCATGCTTGTAGAAGGCTTTTGCAGAACTAAAGCTAAGAGTGCTTTTCTCTGTAGTATTTATAGCTGGGCTCACTAACCAGGATTCTGTCTCTGCATTCATATCCTGGAAGGCGGTAGCTTGTGCATACCCATTCTCCTCAAATATTTTTTGCCTCCATAATCTATCTCCCTTAGTAGCTACATTGAGCCATCCTTCTATGCTTATGTCATCATTATCTGACTGGGTTTGGAAATCAACTTTATAGATAGCATTGCCCGTTCCTGTGCCAGGCCCTCCGCCGTTAGTGCCATCGCATCTAGAACCATTGAATCTAACATCTTCAGGATAATTAAGAATTAACTGGTAGTCATTGCCGAAAACTTGCAGAACACCTTTGATAGTTCCATTGCCATTTGGAACCACATCATCAGCAAAGTCAGCAAAACCTGAAGTCCTAACCAAAAGTCTGTTACCATTACAATTGATTACTGGATGGTTTACTGACTCCTTTTCTGGAGTTGAGATTGCATAACTTTTACTGAGTACTGTATCCACAAATTCCATTGAAGTAAACTCAACGTATCTATTAATATATGCCTCGTCAATTTGATCTACAGTTATAGATATAGGAGCTAATGCAATGTTTTCATTGCTACTAAGTATGATAGTACGTACAACCGACTCAGGAATACGTTTTACGACTTCAGTACTAGCTGCATAACCCAACTGAGGTAAGCCATTGTAATCTGAAATAAATAAGTCTTGAAGATGAACATATACAACACTACCAAACTCATAGTCCTGGTGTAAATCAAATTTATTAACCAGAATAGCAATCCCACCAGACTCATCACTCACAGTTAGCGATTTAAAGAAATTGCCCGTCTCATCGCTGGATACGATGCTGCCTTTAATATACTGATCAGTACCAATGTTAGTCTCAGCACCGGCTACCCTCATCGCTAGTACGTCTTGGATCGTGATGACTTTTGAAGGATCCACCTCTACTGAACCATTACCACTGCCATCACATCTATCTCCATCTAGACTCACATCATTCAGATCTCTAAGAGTAAGTTGCAAATCTGTACCAAATACGCCAAGAACTGCAGTAACTGTGCCCTTTCCTCCCGGAGTTATTTCTTCTGCAAAATTGGAAAAGCCACTTGTACGAATAAGAATACTAATACCATTGCAATCTTCCAATGTGTGGTTTACTGCTGCAGGTGTCACAGCATCTGCCCAGGACACGTCTACTGAGCCACTAGAAAGTTCTACATTTTCTAATCGTATCAGCGTATTGTAATCCGCAGGGCCTAGAGTAGCTATAGTTTTAATTTTGGGCTCAGGCTGTCCCACTGTTATACCAGAACTTAGGACTTGTGGTATGAGCTCGGCAGGAATTCTTGCCATAGAGCCGCCAACTGGTTCGAAACCTATCTGGGGTAAGTTATTATAGTCGCCTAGCCATATATCTTGTAGGTGGACAAAGACTCTCTTCCCGACGAAATATCGATTCCATAGCTCTACATCATCTAAAAGAATAGATATTCCTCCAGAATCATCTTGTAGCACTAAGGACTTGTAGATATTCCCTGATTGATCATCTCCGATTACTGAAGCTTTGAGATATTTGTCCTTAGCTACCTCATGAAAAACCTCCCCTGCACCTCTCAGTGCCTTTAGGTCAGCAATGCTTATAACCTGATCATCTCTAATACTAGGGTCTTCTACTGAAGGAAATGGAGGCTCGTCAAAATCTCTGTCTACGCAGCTAAACACTACAAAGCTCAGAATAAGCAGAAGAAATAGTTTATGTATTTGTATCATGATACTATATGAATATTAAAAGGAAAAATTAAGGCCTGCTCTGTAAATGGTGCCATAAGCATAATAATACCTAGCACCCCATCTATTAGGATCTAGTCCTATGTAATCAAATCTCAATTGTTCAAAGCCACCGATAATATTATTGGTGGAATTTAGAAGGTTCTCCATACTCAGACTCATTGCAAGTCTATAATCTCCCCACTTAAATGACTTTCTTGCATAAAGGTCTAGTTTGAAGAAAGAATCAAATTTCTCTTGTCTTACGATATCAGTCCTGATTTCTTCTTTAGTAGGGCCGCTATATTCTCTCACTTCTGTGACATTAAGAATTGCCTGACTGACTTCAGTTGTTCTTCTGACTGGATTTGCATCTATATACATGTCGTCAAAGTAGCTAGCTGTCAATGCTGCAAACCAATAATTAGGACTTTCGTATTTTAGTTCTAAAGTATGCGCAACTTGAGGTACACCTGCAAGATTGAAGCCCTTCATGTAGCTCTTAGAAAGTCTTTCGTAATCTATAGGAATCCCGCTGTTGTCAATTGTAATGACCATATCAGGATTAGAATCAAAATAATATTCTCCTAGCGCTAAGGCATATCGTGCTCTTAGAGTTTGGCTTATTTTATAGTCCATCCCTAGCTCTATCCCGTAGTTAACTTTTTTGATGCCAGAGGTGATTAAATTTCCAAAAGCACTAATAGAGTTTTCTAGATTAACTAAGAAAAAGGATGCTGCATCTATTTCATCATTAGATTGACTATAGAAGGCTGTAAACCTTGCATTTAATCTTGGATGACGGATAATATAGCCTAGCTCTCCTCCCATTATTTTTTCTGTTGTCAATCCTTTTACCAAGCTGTTTCTGGTATCAGGGGACTCAAAAGCATTTCTGCTGAATGGTGCTCTAGTCATGTATGCTGCATTGGCATAGGCATAATTACGTCCATTCACTTTGTATACAGCACCTAGCTTTAATGATCCATGCACAAAAGAAGCAACAGCAGAATTACCTAGAGAAAAGGTATCTGGGCCTGAGCCTGGGAATTTTCCATTTTCCATAAGCCCTTCTCTCCAAAATCTTGTATTTTCTATTTTACCTGATATTTTGAAGTCTAGCTTCTTCAGGCTGATATCTAGCGTGCTCCAGGCATTTGCATTCTGAATATGCTTATAATAATCATAACCATATCTGTCACCTTCCTTAAGTAGTCTATTAGGTCTGGAAAGATCATTTTGAATGAAAGTGGGATCATTTGATCCTCTCAGTGCAAAGCCATCTATGTCCAGATAGTAACTGCCTCCTAGTAAGTCAGCTATTTCTTTGAAATTGTGATTTCTATCGTACTGATAGGTTAAACCACTATGGAGTGCCACATTGGAACTGAGCTGATGGTTAAGATTCGTATTGAATACCATCTTATTGTTATCAAAGCGTTGCTCTTCTAGTACATAGGCAGAAATGTTCTCATAAGTATTGTTCTCAGGATTTCCACTAATGTGTCTTATCTCATAATTCCTTTCTCTATTAACTGAATAGATGTCATCCCAGTTTATCTGATGCACAGAGGGATCTTGGTAAGCTTCTACAAGATCAGCTAGATCTGATTCTGATAAAGTCTCTCTGTTATCGTAAGGTAGATTTCCATAATAATCTGGTCTAGGATCACTAGCTTCTAACCAACCCAGTCTTGTAGAGCCAAATTTTCCAGTCTGGAATGCTATAGCTGTCGTCAGCTCAGTTCTATCATTAACTGAAAAATCATGGCGTAAAATGGCGACTGGCTGATGAGTTCTGTACTCTCTTGAGTTTCTGACTTTACCATTTTGATAGCCCCAATTCGGATTATAATAATTGTTGTCTAGCAGATCATACAAATCTTGTGTAGAGGCTCCTGCTCTACCCCTTACTGTAGGAGAAGCAAAGGCCAATAAGTTTAGACTATGTCTATCAGATATTTTCTTGTCTACAGAAGCAAAATAGGCATAGCCATCATAATAAGTGCCTTCTGCATAGCCACCATTACCCCATCTCTTAGAAACTGTAAAAGCATAAGCCCACCCATTTTCTTGTACTCCGCTATTGTGTGAAAGCATCAGTCTATTTCGGTAGGATCTGTTAGTATGATCCATAGTCAATCTAGTACCGGCTCTCTGGTTAGTTGCTCGTAAATCTATGTCTTCTGTACCAGCAAAACCGCCAACCGTGTAGTCAGTGGTATTGAGACCATGCTGAGAATACTTCGATCTGAAGGCATCATTTAATCCTCCCCATAAACTCCAAAAATATCGACCATCTCCTAAGTTATTGAAAGGTACATTATTTAGAAAAATAGAGGAGTGATCTTGGCTAAGACCACGTGCATTGTACCTAGTAGCTCCAAAGTTATAACCTGCCAAAGAGCTAAAAGGATCCCAGGCTGCAGAGAGCAAACTAGAGACACCTTCATTAAAATCATATACGTCCAAATCTTGAAAGTCCACTACATACGATCTGTCTGTAACCGTTTTCTTTTCAGAGTCTGGACTTATAAATATGATGCCTAACTCAATGTTTTCATTTTCAGTATTATCTATTTCTAGTGTATAGGCAGTGAATCCATCTGCCTTAACGGTTAAGTCTAAAGTCTGATCATCGAATTCATTAGGAATGTCAAATTTACCTGAAGGACTTGTGTAAAATATCTCTTCATTTATAGTTATCTCCACATTGGACATCGGGTTAGAAGAACTTTCATTGAGAATTTTACCTCTTATGTTTTGCCCAGAGACAATTCCAGTATTAAAAAATATATAAATGAAAATTATAAGAAACGATAAAGGCCTCATTCTGTTTATGGTATGTTGCGAAGTTAGTTTAATTTCATCATTTGTTTACTAACATATATGACTATCAATAATACTTTTTTGAGATTTAGAAGCCTAATTCTAGCTAGCTTATTTTCTGTAAGTATATCGGCAAATGTTGCGGCTCAAGTTAATGATTTGAAGCCTTTTGCTGTAGGGTTCTATAATTTGGAAAATTTGTTTGATACAAAGAACGATACACTAATAGATGATGACGAATTCCTTCCCACTGGAAAAAAAGCATGGACTCAAGAAAAGTATAAAGAGAAAATAGCAAACATGGCTGCGGTCATCTCTCAGTTAGGAAAAGAGCTCTGTCCAGAAGGTCTCTCTATACTAGCTGTTTCTGAAATTGAGAATGAAAGCGTTTTATTAGACTTAGTCGAGCATCCATTACTCATTAAGAGAAATTATGGTGTAGTCCATGTGGATTCAAAAGATAAAAGAGGTATTGACGTCGCCTTTATTTATGATAAAGATCATTTTATTCCTGAATCTACCAAAGCTTATCTCGTAGATATCAAGGATGGAGATACGACCAGTACTAGGTATACTAGAGATGTTTTTCTTTTATCTGGCACACTAGATGGAGAACAGATACATCTGACGGCTAATCATTGGCCATCCCATAGTGGAGGTGAGAAAAGAGGGGCAAAGAATAGGAACAAAGCAGCAGCTATTAACAGAGCTATCCTAGATTCTCTCCTCGTAGAAGATCCTAAGGCCAAGCTAATAGTGCTCGGTGACATGAATGATGATCCTAATAATGACAGCCTCACTAAGCACTTAAGATCAAAGAAAAAGGCAAAGAAAGTCGAGAGTACTGACATCTATAATCCTATGCATGCTTTGTTTGATAAAGGCCTAGGTACTACAGCTTACAGAGATAGCTGGAGTCTCTTTGATCAGATACTGCTGAGTCCAGCTTTTCTAGATAAAAAGGGAGAAGGAATATATTTTCATAAAGCAGTAATCTATAACAAAAAGTACCTTCTTCAGAATAAGGGAAAATATAAGGGATATCCATTGCGGACTTTTAATGGTGATGTGTACCAAGGCGGTTATAGTGACCACCTCCCTGTCTATGTCTATCTACTCAAAGAAGATGCAAATTAGTTGCTAGGAAAGGAACCCTCAAGACTTAATGAAGAATTCAATGCTGTATTGGATCTCATAGAAAATCAGCATGAAAACTTGTTTATCACAGGTAGAGCAGGAACAGGTAAATCCACTCTTCTTAATATTTTAAAAAAGACCTCTAAGAAAAATGCAGCTGTAGTTGCCCCTACAGGCATAGCGGCCCTCAATGTAGGTGGTCAGACCATCCATTCTTTTTTCAAGTTTCCACCCAAGATGATAGATCCTGGAGAGTTGACCAAGAGAAAGAACCATCGCTTTTACAAGAAACTACAGTTACTCATAATCGATGAGATATCTATGGTCAGGGCTGATATGGTCGACTGCATAGACATATTCTTGAGACAGAATATTGAGAATCCTAAGCCCTTTGGTGGTGTACAGGTAGTTGTATTTGGAGATCTTTTTCAATTGCCCCCTGTAGTGGCCAGTCAGTTTGAAAGAAAGCTGCTCAAGGATAGATACGGAAGTCCCTATTTCTTTGCTGCTAAAGTTTTTGAGGAAATAGAATTACGGATGGTAGAACTCCATACCGTTTATAGGCAGACAGAGAGGCGTTTCATTAAGCTACTAGATAATATTAGGACAAGGCAATTTGATTATGATGATCTTGAAGAGCTTAATCAGAGATATGATGCGGAGGCAGAGCCTGAAGAATTGGCGATTACACTATGCAGTACAAATGCAACAGTAAATAGTATTAATAACAAAAAGCTCAAGGAACTTCCATCAGATAGTTATGAGTATAAAGCCAAGTTGACAGGCAATTTTGGAGAGAGATTGAGCCCAGCGGATCACTTTTTAGTTTTAAAGAAGGATGCTCAAGTCATGTTTGTCAAAAATCATCCTGAAGGCTTATATGTTAATGGGACTCTAGGTCGTATAGTCGACTTATCGTATTCTAGCATAAAAGTAGCTATCAAGAAAGACGGTGAGCCTAAATACATAGATGTAGAACAAGCTGAATGGGAAATGTTAAAGTATGAGCTCGATTCTGACAGTACAGACAGATTTAAAACAAAGATAGTAGGAACATTTACTCAGTTTCCTTTACGTCTAGCCTGGGCGATTACTATCCATAAGTCCCAAGGAAAGACTTTTGATGAGATTGTCATTGATTTGGGTCGTGGGGCCTTTGATCATGGACAGACTTATGTGGCCCTGAGTAGATGTAGGTCCTTAGAAGGCATCAGATTGCTTAACAAAATCAGGCCTAAAGATATCATGGTGGATCAAACCATTATTGATTACTATGATCATAAGAACAATTACTGGTAAAAGAAGGATTATAGGAGCATAATTTTTGTTGGAATTAGGCTTACTTTATTATATTAGACCTACTAACTAATAATTATGGCCAAGTCTAGAAATTCTAGAAAATCTAGAAAGAAACAAGTAGAAGAGATAGTCAACCAAAAAATGGAAAAGAAGGTTTGGATGACGATGATAGGGATAACTGCGGTACTCCTAGTATTGCTCTACATTATCTTTATGATGAACAGCTAATCGCCTTTCTTCCTTTATAACTCACAAGGAATCTTATGAAACTTAATTTGGATCTTGCTTCAGATAGCAAGAAAGAATGGTTAGATGCAGTCATGTCTGATTTTGACAGCTTTCTTCAAGATCACGCTGACTGTGAGCGCAAGGCCTCTGCTATGGCTATGAGTTTCGTTGCTAAGTACCCAGATAGAAAAGAGATACTCCCGGAACTAATCGAGACTGGAATAGAAGAGCTGGAGCACTTTCAGCAAGTATATGCTCTGATGGAAGCCAGAGGAATTTCGCTTAATCATTCTATAGGTGAGGACCTCTATGTGAAAGGACTGATACAGAACTGTCATTCTGGTAAGCTAGAAAGATTTAGAGATAGACTACTTATTGCCTCTGTAGTAGAGACACGTGGAGCAGAGAGATTTAGGATGGTAGCAGAGGCATTAGAAGACCCAGAACTCAAAAAATTCTACAAAACCTTATGGACCTCTGAAGCCAAGCATGGTCATATCTTCGTAAAGATGGCCTTGAATTATTTTGATGAACAAGAGGTGTATGAAAGGCTGCAGTGGTGGACAGAGCAAGAAGCTCAAGTCTTAGATAGTCTCGAAATCAAGGCAGCTCTCCATTGATTATTATAATCAGCAGCTAAGTCATACTCTAAGATTTTTTTCAAACTAAAGTAGAGCTTACTCTCGGAATCCTCAGCCAAGTACCTTAGCTGTTCTATTAGTTGATACATGCCTTCAAGACAATCTTCTATAGGGAGGTTAGGTCTTGAATTATCTCTTGCGTAATGCAAGTATTTGAACAATCTGAATGCATCAAACCAATTATAGAATTTCTTTATCCTAATAAGACCTGGTTTAGTGTTGCTCAATATATCTACTATAGCTTTCTCAAACCCAGCACCACTCAGATAAGCATTTAGCACTATATCGTCAGGTAGAGGCACAGAGCTGCAAGGCTCAGAGTAGAGCCAGGGTTCTATCATTCTAGTCCATTTCTTGAGAACTACAAAACTCTCTGGATGGTAACTGCTGATGGATGTTTTCTTTTCTATTTCAAAAATTGCTACAGCTTTCCCAGTTCCAAATGGTACTCTATCAGATATCCTACCTGATGGATGCACCACTGTCTCAGTAATTTCTCCTAGTTCCCAGTTAGTTGCATACTTCTGAAGAAAATAGAAATCTTCTCCTGCTTGTCTTACATTCATCCCACCCTCTTTTGCATAGGCTCTTGATCTTACAGCCATAGCACTGCCTATGGTTTGAAAAGCATAAGGTAAGCCTACCCATCTCTGCATATTGATAAAATATCTCAGATGCAATTCGTAGTTTGTAATTGCGCAGTCGTCTGATACACCAGTAACTTGATCCGAGTTTTGATGATGGTGAAATGCTATACTAGCAGCTTCGATACACTTATTATTTGAGAAGTAAGCTTTTATGCTAGTCAAGTAGTTCTTCTGGACAGTGGTATCGGCATCTAAATTTACTATGATTCCATTTTTATCCCAGTCATAGAACTGAAGGAAGGCCCCATCCATAAGCATTTTACGAGCCAGGCCTACTCCACCTTTCTTTCCGCTTAATTCCTCTATGAAAGTATGTAGCTCTAGCTTATCATTCTCGAAGGTGTATTTGGCTAATTTCTCAAAGAGATTCTTGGATTCAAGTTTTATTAACTCCTCATCTGAGTCTTTATAGTTTACCAAGATGAATACAGCAACATAAAAAGAGTTTTGATTTGCGTCTATAGATGCTAGTGTTTTAAGAAGATCTTCATACCTTTCTTTGTAAGCAGGGATAATAACAATGAGCTCAGTCGCAGGATTAAGTGCAGAGGACCTATCATAAAGTGTACGGTGACATTTATTCTCTAAATATCTTCTGATAAACTTAGGGGTCACTGATATATATTTGAGCTAAAATGCATAAGTGAGTAAAGATAAGGCAATCCTTCCCATCAGTTATTTTGGACCTATCGCATACTATCAGCTGCTCTACTCACACGATTGTACTATTGAACAGCACGAAAATTATCAGAAAAGAACCATTAGAAACAGGACTGAGATTCTTTCAGCTAATGGTGTACTGGTTTTATCTGTACCACTTTGTAAAGGCAAAACTCAAAGTCTTATTACTCATACTCAAATTTCATATGCCGAACCCTGGGCTGCACATCATCTAAAGAGTATAAGGTCTGCTTATAGTTCAGCTCCTTACTTCGATCACTATTTTGAAAGCATCAGTGCCGTTATTAATCAGAAATATAAGACTCTATTCCATCTTGATCAGGCAACTCTAGCTTTTATTAAAGAACAAGGTCTAATTGGTGACTACGAGTTGAGCACTCATTATGTGCATCGCTATGCTAGTAATATTTCAGATTATCGCTCTGAAAAAGGCTGGATAAACAGGGATAGTACGCCTTACATCCAGGTTTTTGAGTCAAAATTTGGGTTTATATCTAGCCTCAGCATTCTAGATGCCTTGTTCAATCTAGGTCCTGAGGCTAGTAAGGTAATCCAAGCAGGCTAAGCAATGAATAATTACTTTTGGCACTATTTACTGTCTAAAGTAAGGTAAGATAGAATATGAATAATCTAATAGATAACAAAACAGAGGAGCTGAGAAATCGGCTTGAGGTGACTGTAGGGACCTTGCATGAGATTACTAAAGAAATAGGTCATGGAGAACTAGAGTCCACAGTTAAGGACATAAAGGATAGAATAGATGATCCATTTATGTTTGTTATTGTAGGCGAAGTCAAAGCTGGTAAGAGTAGCTTTATTAATGCTTTACTAGAATCTACAAAGGAGATATGTAAAGTTGCTGCCCATCCTATGACTGATACTATACAGCAGATAGTCTATGGAGAACAGGAAGGCATAGAGGATATCAATCCTTACCTGAAAAGAATAACACAACCAGTAGATATTCTTAAAGAGATAGCCATAGTAGATACACCAGGTACTAATACTATAGTAGATCATCATCAGGAGATTACTGAAAAGTTTATTCCTGCTTCAGATCTCATAGTTTTTGTCTTTGAGTCTAAGAATCCTTACAGACAATCAGCCTGGGACTTCTTTGATTACATCAAGGATGAGTGGAAAAAGAAAATCATCTTTATCCTCCAGCAAAAGGATTTGATGCAGCCTGATGATCTTATTACTAATATCAATGGAGTTAAAGAATATGCCTTGAAAAAAGGTATCTCAGAACCCAAGGTATTTACCACCTCTGCTCTAATGGAGCAAAAGGGACAGCATGAGGAGAGTGGATTTAAGCCAGTGCGGTCTTACATCTACGATAATATAACAGGAGGTAAGGCTCCCTACCTCAAGGTTCTGAATAACGCTGAGACTGCCCTCAATATCAACGATAAGATCTTTAAAGGGGTAATCATTAGGAAAGAACAATATGAGTCTGATAGTCGCTTTAGAGCAGATATCAGGGAGACCTTAGATCATCAGGAAGAAAAAACTAAAAGACAAGTAAAGGTCTTAGTAGAAAATCTACTAGCTAGCTATGATAGATTGACTAATAAGAAGAAGTCAGAGTTGACTAAGGGCTCAGGAGTATTCAGCATGTTGAAGAGATCTGTGACATCAAGGTTTGGTAGTGAGAAATCTCCTAAAGAATGGCTGGAAAATATTGCCACTGATTTAGAAAAAGACTTGAATACTGAGTTTAAAGACAAGTTGCAAGAAGGTGTAATCGATATAGCGGGTAGCATTCAGGATATGGGTAAGCTTATAGATTCTAAAATCAAGAATAGCGAAACTATCCTTAAGAATAATCATGAGATTTTTTCTGACATAGCTGAAAGAAGAGCCAATGTGCTTAAGGACCTTCAGCAAGCCTTTTCTGGTTTTCTTAAAAGTTCAGAGAATTTCTATGATAATGAGCTGATACAGGGTGCTAACGAAATTGCCCCCAATCTTGTTAAAGGTGGTGGGATAGCCATCGTAGGACTTATTCTGACTACACTGACTAACACAATGTTGCTTGATGTAACGGGTGGGATATTCACTGCTATAGGATTTGTCTTTGCTGGAGTAACAGTAGGACTCAATAGAAGTAAGATTATAAAGGGCTATGAGAATGAGGTGGAGAAAGGCCGCGGGAAGATAAAAGAAGAGATCACAGAGAAGCTTAATGCCTATACTGAAAGAATCAAAAGTAAGATAGATGATAATTTCTTTCGTTTTGACAAATTATTGGAAGGTGAAAGAAATACGATAGAATATCTAGAGAAAGAGCATGAAAGAATCAGTGAGGAAATTGGAATTATTAAGAATGAAATCGCAGCACAAATAGAACATATGAATGCTTAAGCAATCATATGTTCAGCAATAAAAAAAGCCAATCGGTAAGTTCCGATTGGCTTTTTATTTTTATTGTCTATGGACTTACAGTTTTGAAAATCCTTTACTTACTTCATTATTTCCTGATATCATTTTGATATAGTACAGACCTTCAGAGTACTGACTTATATTAACTTGAATCTCTTGGTCAGTTATACTGTAAGTCCCAATAATTTGGCCTTGGCTATTGTATAAAATTACTTGAGAACCATACTTAGATGGCTTGTTGTTCTTGATAGAAATAATGTTTGCTGCAGGATTTGGATATAAGCTGAAATCAGTAACATAATCATCTGGGATTACTGTTTCTACTTCACTGCAAGAAGTTCTATCGATCATAACAGCATTAGAGAAAGCGTAATTTCCTTCTATCATGTCTATAGTATTACCTATTGCCATATTCGCCAGATCGCCATTGTATGCAATGTGATAGATGAAAGCTCTTCCTATACCTGTTCCTTCAAAATCATATGGGAATGCGGCAGGCATTGCTACTATGGTGTTAGTGGCATCTACTATTACATATGCAGAACTTTCACTTACGTTATTATATATCTGTACATCTACAAAATCAGAGATACCATCATTTATACAGAAAGCTTCTTGAGTTAACCCATTAGAAGTGTTTAGATTACCTCCACTTACTATAGGAGATGCACAATCAGCACCTATCTTCCTAACTACAGTTATTGGGTTAGATAGAGAGTAGCATCCTTGCAAGTCAGCAGCGTTAGCACCTACTGTAGCTCCTTGTAGACCAGAAATGAAAGCTAGGTTCCAGATTAAGCATGTTCCTTCGCCTGCACCTTCAAAGTTAAAAGGTTGGCCAGCAGGAAGACCTAAGATAGTTCCATCTGTGTCTGTGATAACATAAGCCATGTTTGGACCAGCAGAATTTAATAAGTCAACAGTTATATTCTCATCCATTCCATCATCTGCACATACTTCTATGGTTGTTGCTCCAGTACCTCCACTTAAAGTAAGGTTACCACCATTGAGACCTCCTTCACATATAGTCTGTACAACCAAGTCGTCTATATCCCAAGCTGATACAGTTGTCCCTTGAACACCTGCTAAGCAGTATGGTAATAATTCAAAATTGAAAACAGTAGCAGTTGATACAGTAAATTCTGGATTTGCAGTAAAGTCAAAATTTTCTAAACTGTAAGCATTACTAGTCGGTAAGCCAGTCTGTCTGAAAATTTCAGTACCATTTTTCATAACTCTTATTCCATATAAAGTCGGATAGTTGTTAGGTCCTGAAGTACCATTCACCCATGTGAAATTTAAAGGTGCAGCTTCATAGAAACTTACTGACCCTAGATTTCCTGTTCCATTTCCTGAAGGCGTAACTGTTATGTCAAATCTGACAGCATGAGGATTATTTGCTTCAAAGGTACAGTTATCATAAGAAGAAACACATACTGCTGTAGAACCATTGATTCCTGCAGTACAAGAATGTGGATATTCAGTAGGGTTATTTCTATATACACTACTTCCTGAAAGTTGTGTACATGAAGGATCGTTACTCACTACTGGTGTCAAATCCGAATAATCAAATTGCGTAGAACCCGTAAGTGCAGAACAAGCATTCATGTTATATGTAAGACTAGACATAGAAGAAGAACTGTCTATATCATATCTATTTACTGCTATTGAGTTAGAAAGACTGTAGCAGCCTTCTAGATCAGAAACATTGGCACCCATAGCTAACCCTGTCAAATTACCTGCGTAATTTAAATTCCAGATGTAGCATATACCAGTTCCAGCACCATCAAAATCAAACGGTGGACTTGCAGGAAGACCTAAGATATTTCCAGCTCCGTCAGTGATAACCCATTGGTCAGTTCCACCTGAGTTAGAACCAAATAAATTCGCTTCGACTAGGTCCGCGACTCCATCTCCAACACAAACAGAAGCTGATGTAAATCCACCTGTAGTTGTAATAGAACCACCAGCTGATTGTGAACGGTATACCGTAATGAAGTTTGAAACAGCATAGCAACCAGTGATGGTGTTTACGTTGCCTCCCACTGCAATACCTGATGCTTGGTCATAGGCTACAAAATAAATTCTGCATACACCTGGACCAGCTCCAGAAAAGTCAAAGCTTGGACCAGCCGCAAGATCCAAAATGTTTCCTTGGTCATCGGTTACAACATAGGTGCCATTAGGAGCATTACTGCCGCTATTAGTGACATCTATTACATTAGGTAAGTTATCTTCTAGACATACACTAACACTAGTTCTTCCTCCTGATGATAAAGTACCAGCTCCGATTTCTTGCTTGTTAACCTCAATAGAATTGGACAATGCAAAGCAACCTGTCATTGTATTGGCATTCCCTCCGAGAGAAAGTCCACCGATACCATTCTCATAACTGAGGCTCCATAGGAAGCATGTTCCATTAGGAAGCCCTTCAAAACTAAAAGGTGAAGAACCTGGAAGGCTGATTATATTTCCATTTGCATCAGTGATCAACCATCTTTGGAATCCTCCAGAATTTCCTGTTAGAGTTACGTCTATCATGTCAGCTATGCCGTCATTACATACATTGATGACACCACCAGTTGCAGAACCGATTGTTCCAGCTATTGGGTTGTACTTATTTACAGTCATTTCATTAGAAAAATCAATGCAATCAGCAGTTATATTATCTACATTTCCACCTACAAACAAACCACTAACCCCTGCGTAATAAGCGACATGAGTTATTTTATATGTACCGTTACTGTAACTTGTGAAATCAAAAGAAGGACTTGGGGAAAGTGCTACTATGTTACCATTCTCATCAGAAAGTATATATTGAGAATTTGCTCCAAAGTTATTGAAGATGTCAATGTTAATTACTTGACTTCCATTCACTCCACAGATGTCTATAAAGTTTTGTCCAGCTTGTGAGATGGTTCCCGCACTTGAAGATCTTTTTCTAACAGTGATAGAGTTAGATAAATCATAACAACCTTCAAATTCAGATACGTTTTGACCTATAAAGAGTCCTCTAAATGATGACTCAAAACTTAAGTGCCAGATCATGCATGTTTCTCCTAAGCTAGGGTCAAGTACAAATGGAGGACTATTAGGTAGAGATATAATATTTCCATTAGGGTCAGTTACAACCCATCTTCCAAACTCACCAGCAGCACCAGTAAGGCTTATGTCTATAGGATCAGAAACCGTTCCTTCAATACATATCTCAAAATCGCTTCCTGAAGGAGAAGATATCGTACCTCCATTGGCAAGTTCTTTATCAACCGTAACAGCATTTGACAATCCAAAGCAGAATCCATCAAGGTTATTTACGTTACTACCATTTGATAAGCCATTCAATGCCCCTATCCAAGATACATTATAGAATAAATAGGTACCTGAAGCAGCCCCAGAAAGGTCAAGTGGAAAAGTTGGGTTTGTATTTGTGATGTTCCCATTCCCATCAGTTTGTACTATTTGTGAATTTGTTCCACTAGTATTATTTGCAACGATATTCACAACATTTGATGTTCCGTTGCCATCACATATATTGATAAATGTTACTCCGTTACTGGATAATACTCCTCCATCTGCTACCATTTTAGAAATAGTAATGGAGTTAGAAAGATTGAAGCAGCCACCAAGATTATTAGCGTTGTTTCCAATTTGTAATCCTGTGATATTACCATTATAGCCTAGGTGCCAAATTAAGTTTTGGTCTCCAGAATACTGAGAGAGATCAAAGGGAGGATTATTTGGTAGGCCTATTATATTTCCGTTTGGATCTGTGATTACCCATCTTCCAGTGCCTGTTGATCCAGTTAGTGTGACATCTATAAGGTTATCTCCGTGAGCACAAATTTCATTTCCATTAGGACTAGATATAGTTCCTCCGTTTGCTGTTTCTCTATTTACTGTTACAGGGTTAGAAAGATCAAAACATCCTTGTATATCAGATGCATTATTTCCAACTACTAGACCAGTCAATGGCCCATTAAAACTAGCGTACCAGATAAGACATACACCTGTTCCTGCACCACTTAAGTCAAAAGGTGGATTACCTGGAGGTAAGGCTAAAATGTTTCCTGCATCATCAGTAATTATATATGCACCTGATGGACCTTGATTACCAGAAACAGCTACGTCAATCATTGCTGCTTGGCTAGTACCGACACATACTGTTGTACTTGTAGAACCATTAGTTAGGGCTAAGGAACCACCATCTATTATAGTACCACAAGAAGATTCTATCCTTATTTCATCAAGATCCCATGCAGTAACTAGTGAACCATTGCCTATTAAGCAATACCCTATCAATTCAAATGTGAAAACTGATGTCTCAGTAACTGTGAAAGCAGGGTTGTCTAAAAAGCTAAATGATTCAAGTGTCCAATCATTAGTGGTATTGTTACCTTCTGATCTAAATACTTCAGAACCATCTTTGAGAACTCTTATGCCGTATAGGGTCGGATAATTATTAAGACCGCTATCACCGTCAATCCAAGAGTAATTAGCAGGAGCTTGCTCATAGAATGAAATACTACTTAGTGATCCTGATCCTTCCGTACCTGGAGTTACTTCTACATCTATCTTGACAGACCTCATGTGTCCTGCTGGATAAGTACAATCCATTACCGAACTCACACATACTCCCACAGAACCATCTACGCCTTCAGTACATGAGTGCGGATTTCTAAGAGGTTCCTCTCTATAGACTGTCCCACCAAGAACGTTCATTTGTAAACAAGTACTAGAATTATTGACCTCTGCAGTAAATTCTGAGTAGTCAACATTGGTGCCCTCGGTATTGTATGAAGAGCACTCATCCATGCTGAAGTACAAACTTGAAGTGGAAAAATCACCATTCACAGGTGTTTCTGCACTGAGCAAAGAAGAATAATTGAATAAACACATTATCAAAGCTGATAACACGAAGAACTTTCTTGTTTGAAAAGCCATAAGAGTTTCGATTGAGTAAAAAATATAAATAAAACTGAGTATACGATATAAGATGATAAGCTAGCTATTAGCTTAACCCAAATATAGGATTGTTTATCAGTTAATTATGTATGAACTAAAAAAATATATGAGTTTGTTCGATGCATAATTGATAACAAAAATACCCATTCAGATATTTAATTCATACATATATATACAATCTTATTATTAGTCTTTAGTTAAAGTTATTTTGTTCAATGTAATCTAATCATTAGCAGATATTTATACATTATGAAAAGTAATCATGTAATATATACCAGTTTTATATGCGCACACAATCGAATTTAGCCCACTATTCAAGTCATATATTTATAGTCGATAATTTCCTTTCATTAAAATCCTAATATGAGATTATACAGAACTCTTTTACTCATAGTTCTTTCAGCAATCAGTTTTTATTGCCATTCCCAAGCGCAAGAAGCTAGTCCTTTTGATTTTGGACGAATGTGGACTTTTGAGCAACCTCCTACAGATTGGTTTAAGGAAGCTTATGGTATAGAAGCAGACCAAGCTTGGTTTGATGATGTAAGAAAATCATCTTTAAAATTTGCCTCTTGGTGTTCAGCATCTTTTGTGTCGCCTAATGGCTTGATAATGACTAACCATCATTGTTCAAGGGACGTCGCAATTTCCGTTCAGGAAGCAGGTGAAAACTTTGACAATAACGGCTATTATGCATCTGAGCTTAGTGATGAAAGAAGAGTAGCAGATCTTTTTGTTGAGCAGCTTATAAAAGTTGCGGACATCACAGAAAGAGTATTGGATGCAAAATCCAAAGCTTCTTCAGATGTAGAAGCGTTAGAAGTGGAAAGCGCCACACTAGAAGCTATCAAAACGGAATACAGTGAAAGGATGGAATGGAAAGATTTGCGCTTGCAAACGGTGTCTTTTTATTCCGGAGGGAAATACTCTTTATATGGATACAAGAAGTATGATGATATAAGATTGGTACTTATACCAGAGAATGATTTGGGCTTCTATGGCGGTGATCCTGACAACTTCACTTTCCCTAGATATAATCTTGACTGTACATTTTGGAGAGCTTATGATGAGTCAGGTAAACCATTAGATACTAGTAAGCACTATTATGAGTTCAATATTGATGGCATAGAAGAAGGTACGCCAGTTTTTGTAGTTGGAAATCCTGGTCGAACTGAAAGATATAGGACCACTGCACAATTGGAATACGACAGAGATTACAGATTCAAGCATCTCCTAAGATGGCTGACTAACAGAAGAGACCTTATGCAAGAGGATTATAATAAGATGCAAGAAGACCCTTCTAAGGAAAGAGAGGCACAAGATGTTCTGAGTACTATTAACAATTTATCCAATTCTATAAAGGCCTATAATGGTATCATGGGTGGTCTGCACAACCCTAAATTGATGGGAAGAAAAAAGGCAATGGAAGATAAGATAAAGAGTAATTCTCAAGGACTCAGTTACTGGACTGATCTAGAAAATGAGTACAAGAAGCTAGAGCCACATGCGTGGGCTATAAATTTACTTGGCGCTTCTTCATTGAGAGGAAAAGCGTTGCAGCTTCTGCATAAACTAGGAAGTTATAAACAGCTTATATCTGTCGATGATAAGAACGAAGAAGAGATAAAACTTGCGAAAGAGGGGCTGGTGGAATTGGCTACTGACATAGATATGGCTAAAGAGAAGAAGTTACTGAAGCTATTGCTTACTGAAATGAAAGAAGAATCCTATCCAGGAGATAATACACTTTCCAGAATGATGGATGGAAATAGTATCGATGGATATGTGAATGAAATATTTAAAAATTCTGTTTTTCTTAAATCAGATGCTAACGTAGAAAAGTTTTTATCAAAAGATAAAAACATTAAAAAATCTAAAGATCCTCTGATTAAGGCAGCAGATATTATTTATTCACGATATAATGAGTCAGCTTCAGCCTTCCAGGAGTCTAGTGCATACAGAAAAGGATTAGAGGCAAAGATTGCTAATCAAGCATTTAATGTTTTTGGAACTTCTTTGCCGCCAGATGCAACATTTACTCTAAGGATCAGTGATGGGATAGTTGCTAATTATGAGTACAATGGTACAGTAGCGCCTATCAAAACCACCTACTTTGGGATGTATGATAGGCATTATGCTAATAATAAACAATTCCCGTGGTCATTACCTGAGAGATGGACTAACCCTCCGATGGAGTTATTGCAATCACCTCTAAATTTCGTATCGACAAATGATATAATAGGTGGTAATTCAGGAAGTGCTATAATCAATCAGAAAGGAGAGGCAGTGGGTTTGATTTTTGATGGTAACATAGAGTCTCTTCCAGGTAATTTTATTTTTGATGAAGAGCATAATAGATCAGTTTCCGTACATGCTGGCGGCATACATGCTGCTCTAAAACATATCTACAAAGCTGAAAGAATTATAGAAGAATTAATGGGAAGCTAAAAGTGGATTTACTATATAAAGTAAAAGGGCTCTCATCGCGAGATGAGAGCCCTTCTTATGTTATAATCAATGCTGATTTACTTGTCATCAACTTCTTCAAATTCTACGTCAGTCACTTCTTCGCCATCCTTATTTCCTTGCTCACCTGATGGTTCGGCTGTAGGCCCTTCTCCCCCATTTGCTTCTTGAGAAGCAGCATAGATATCTTGGCTAGCAGCTGTCCATGCAGTATTCATTTTCTCTAAGGCTGCATCTATAGCAGAAATATCTTGCATCTTATGCGCTTCTTTTAGCTCGACTAGGGCTGTGTCTATAGCTCCTTTCTTAT
Organism: uncultured Saprospiraceae bacterium; assembly: GCA_938002665.1. Lineage (GTDB taxonomy): Bacteria > Bacteroidota > Bacteroidia > Chitinophagales > Saprospiraceae > RFSX01. The sequence goes on from CALLAE010000032.1 coordinate 34,018, forward strand.
CTTCAGGAATCTTATCACCATACTCTTTCATCTGCTTTTCTGTCTGGAAGATAAGTGTATCTGCCTGGTTGATTTTGTCTGCTGTTTCTTTTGCTTTTTTATCTGTATCAGCATTAGCAGCAGCTTCCGCTTTCATTTTCTCTATCTCCTCTTTAGATAAACCAGTAGAAGCTTCTATTCTGATGTTTTGTTCCTTACCTGTCCCTTTGTCTTTAGCAGATACATTCAGAATGCCATTTGCATCCATATCAAAACTGACTTCTATCTGAGGAACTCCTCTAGGCGCTGGTGGTATACCATCTAGTATAAATCTACCCACTGCTCTATTATCCTTAGCCATTGGTCGTTCGCCTTGAAGGATATGTATCTCTACACTTGGCTGATTATCCGCAGCTGTAGAATATACTTTTGACTTCTTAGTAGGTATAGTTGCATTGGCTTCTATCACAACATCATATACACCACCCATGGTCTCTATTCCCATAGAGAGAGGCGTGACATCTAGCAATAGGACATCTTGTACATCACCACTCAGAACACCACCTTGGATAGAGGCTCCGACTGCTACAACTTCGTCAGGGTTGACACTTTTGTTTGGCTTTTTACCAAAGAACTTTTCTACAGCCTCTTGTATTTTAGGTATTCTAGTAGAACCACCTACAAGAATAATCTCGTCAATATCTGTTTTAGATAGTCCAGCATCTTTTAGTGCTTCTTGGCAAGGCTTTAAAGTTCTTTCTACCAGATCATCAGAAAGCTGCTCAAATTTTGATCTTGTCAATTTGAGGACTAAGTGCTTCGGTACACCATCCACTGCAGTCACATAAGGCAAGTTTATATCCGTTTCCGCAGAAGAAGACAATTCGATTTTTGCCTTTTCAGCAGCATCCTTCAATCTCTGGAGAGCCATAGGGTCTTTTCTAAGATCCATATTCTCTTGCTTCTTAAATTCTTCTGCTAGATGATCAATTATAACATGATCAAAATCATCTCCACCCAAGTGGGTATCTCCATTGGTGGATTTCACTTCAAAGACACCTTCACCTAGTTCCAAAATAGAAACATCAAAGGTTCCACCTCCTAAGTCATATACCACAATAGTAGAATCTTGACTTTTCTTATCTAGACCATACGCTAAAGCAGCTGCAGTAGGCTCATTGATAATTCTCTGCACATTTAAGCCTGCTATCTCCCCTGCTTCTTTGGTTGCTTGTCTCTGTGAATCATTAAAGTATGCTGGTACAGTGACAACGGCATCTGTCACTTCAGTACCCAAAAAGTCTTCAGCCGTTTTCTTCATTTTTTGAAGAATCATAGCTGAGATTTCTTGAGGAGTATATTTCCTATCGTCTATACCTATTCTTACAGTGTTATTATCACCTTTGACAACCTTATAAGTAGATCGTTCTATTTCTTTAGATACTTCATCAAATCTATGACCCATAAATCTTTTGACAGAGGAAACAGTTCTTGTAGGATTTGTAATTGCCTGTCTTTTGGCTGGATCTCCTACCTTGCGTTCTCCATTATCTAAGAAGGCAACTACTGAAGGCGTTGTCCTCCTTCCTTCTTCATTTGGAATAACCACAGGTTCATTCCCTTCCATTACAGCAACTACCGAATTAGTAGTTCCAAGGTCAATACCTATTATTTTACCCATATTGAATTAATTATTTCTTTTGTTAATTGTTAAATACACTGACTTATAATCAAAGTGTATGCCTTTGATGAAAACTGACAATTTGTAAGAAATTGTAATATCTGTTTATGACAGACCTGCCTTGAGAAGGCTCTTTATATGACAAAAAGTCATTTCAGACCCTAAATTCTAAAATTAAGAGCCTTTGTAATAGATCCATTAGCTAGAGAGTCCAAAGATTTTGGAGTCAATTTCACTTCTTCTAGTTTGGTAGTGAATCTAGAGGCAAAAATGCCTCTTCCCTCTGAAAGATTAGTGTAGATAGGGACATCTTGAGTGGAGGTAATTCCTAAATTTGCTTGGCCTACCCTTAAGTATTCTTGTAATTCTGCATTCCCTGCAACAACTATGACCTCGCAGCCTCTGAAGCGCCTTTCCAAGTTGGAGTCAGCTTCTAGATTGCTTGCTAGCTTGGTATAAAACTCACGACCATCTTGTCTATGTGAAACAGTGGTGAGGTTACTTGCAACTTTCCAAGTAAACTGTCTACCCTCGTAGACACCTCCCGTAGGTCTTTCATCATAATTGACATTAAGAAAGATATCATAAATGGCTGCATTTTCTCCACTGCCCCAACTAAAAGTGGTCTTATCAACATAATCAAAGTCCAGTACTGGATTAAGACTTAAAGGATTAGGCGTAATGAGATTAGATTCTCCGACGATGTTTGTGCTTGCAGTAACGAGAGGTAAGTTATCACCTCTGATTATTTTAAGCTGATATATATGAGAATCATTCAGTTCTAGACGTCCAGCATCTAGTTTGTATAGGTAGTTAGGATCTTGAGCAAATGCACCTTCTTCTCTAGGAAAGCCTTCTATATTTCCATCGATTCGATTTAGATTCACTTCTATGCCAGTTGTCTCATCAAGAAGTGAAACATCTAGCTGGTCGTAATACAAGGAATCAGGTATCTGTGCAAGGTCAAGTGCTGATATGGATTCATCTACAAAGGCTCTTTCTATTCTTATGTACTGAGTGGAATCAGAAGCTGCTAGGAAACCATAGACTATCGGAATATCTTTTTTTTCTTCTATTACATTGAGTTCATTACTGCATGAAAACGATAATAAACCGATAAGAAGTAGCATGATATATTTCATGCCACGAAAGTAGCCATTTATTAAATATGCTAATTAATTAGAGGATTTATATATCTTGCCCGAACGTAAAATCTTCATAAAAATGTCCGCAGTTAGTAAAGACGCCAAGAGAATGACCACTCATACACTTAAACGTATGAAGGATGCAGGAGAAAAGATAACTATGCTAACAGCATATGATTATAGCATGGCCACTATTATAGATGATGCTGGCATAGATGTCATTCTTGTAGGAGATTCTGCTTCTAATGTAATGGCTGGACATGAAACCACTCTACCTATTACCCTGGATCAGATGATCTATCATGCATCTTCTGTAATAAGAGGTGTATCTAAGGCGCTTGTTGTTGTAGACTTACCATTCGGAACTTACCAAGGAAATTCTGAAAAAGCGTTGAGTTCTGCCATAAGAATTATGAAAGAATCAGGAGCACATTCTGTCAAGTTGGAGGGTGGCCTAGAGATTATAGATTCTGTGAAAAGAATAGTGTCAGCCGGAGTGCCTGTAATGGGCCATCTAGGCCTTACTCCACAATCCATCTACAAGTTTGGAACCTACACTGTAAGAGCCAGAGAAGAAGAAGAAGCGAAAAAATTAATTGAGGATGCGACAGCGCTAGAAGAGGCAGGCGTCTTTGGTATTGTGATGGAAAAGATTCCAGCAGCCCTCGCTACAAAAGTGACAAAAAATGTAAGTATACCTACTATAGGTATCGGAGCGGGAAGTGGAACAGATGGACAAGTTCTGGTGAGCCATGATCTTTTTGGTATCACTAAGCAATTTAATCCACGTTTCCTTCGAAGATATTTAGATCTTTACAGCGATATGAAAAATGCAGTAGAGAGTTATATTAAAGATGTGAAATCATCTGACTTCCCTAACTCCAAGGAGCAATATTAATATGAAGAAATGGAGCTTGCTTATACTGCTGATTATCTTAGTTGGTATCGCTCTGACTTTCAAGTTTTATCAAGCTGTATTTTCTCCTAATGTAAGCTTAGGAAATAAAGACCAAGCTACTTTATATATCGAGTCAGGTTCTGATATTGATGCTTTAAAAGCAGATCTATTAAAGAACGGAATTCTAAAGGATGTTAGCTCATTTGAAAGAGTAGCTTCTTTGATGAAGTATAATATAGTGAAACCTGGGAAATACAAAATCTCCAATGGGTGGACTAACAAAGATCTGATCTCCCATTTAAGGTCTGGGAAACAAGACCCTGTCAATCTGACCTTCAATAACATAAGAAAGATAGAAGATCTAGCTGGATACTTTGCAAGTAAACTAGAACCAGATTCGCTAAGCATTCTAGCATATTTTCTTAGTGACAGCACATTAGCAAAGTATGATAGAAATGCTAGTAATATGCTCAGTCTCTTCATTCCCAATACTTACCAGTTTTTTTGGAATTCTAGCCCTCAGAAGATTGTGAGTCGCCTGTCCTATGAGCATGACAAGTTTTATAATTACAAGAGAAAAGAAAAAATGGATAAGCTTGGCTTGTCTGATAGTGAAGTCTATACTTTAGCTTCTATCGTTCAAAAAGAAACTCTAGTGAATGAAGAAAAGCCACGAGTAGCTGGTGTATATCTTAATAGATTAAAAAGAGGGCAATTATTACAGGCTGATCCTACCGTCGTGTTTGCCTCTGGTGACTTTAATCTGAGAAGAGTACTCAATAAACACCTAGCGATAGACTCTCCATATAACACTTATAAGTATGAGGGACTACCTCCTGGTCCTATAGCTATGCCTGATGTCTCTACTATAGATGCAGTGTTAAACTATGAAAAGCATAGTTATCTATACTTCTGTGCAAGTCCTGACAATTCAGGAAGGCATTTATTTGCCAAGAATCTAGTGGAGCATAACAGAAACGCAAACAGATATCGGGCTTATCTGAATAAGAAAAAGATCTATAAATAGGTTATTGTCTGATGCTGTCTGGCTTCCTTGCAAGCCTCTGCTGGATGTGATTATCCTTATAAGTAGCTGTCCCGACCATCACCATCATATCGCCAGCATGCTTTACTGTCCATTCTTGGGGCTTTTTAGTGTTATCATTATCTACCATGACTACCTCCCCTCTATCTACTGAGTAGTTGTACCTACCTGAGCCTTTAACAGTTGCATTCTTACCGTATTCATACGTGTGATCTGGCTTGAAGTCTAGCCATACACCAGCAAATTGACCGGGTTTAGACATTTCTCTGTTATATACAAATTCGTATTCCCAAGTATCTGCTTCTACTATTGCATAGGAGTCAGAATCTGATTTCAATCTATGATTAATTATGGCTAAGGCCTGAGCTCTTTGAGTGGCTATTTCACTTGTACTTGCTGATCTATTGAATGCTTTTGTATCTGTACTGACTGGAGCAGCTGGATTGGTAAGATTTCCCGCTTGCTTTGCTTCTTCGTTGAGTATAGGTGCAGGTCTTTCTACTTTGTCTGAATTACAACTTAAAAGGAAGAAAGCTGAGCCAATAATGAAATATGTAAGTACTTTCAAGTCTAGGAATTTTATACTGACGAATATATATAATATTGCTTAATAGGCTAAAAGAACATATAGAAAGTAAGAATCTTTTTTCTGACAATGACCAGCTATTACTTGCGGTAAGTGGTGGAGTAGATTCTATGGTGCTAGCACATCTTTTGTCAGACTTGGGGTATGTCTATGCTGTTGCTCATGTAGATCATAATACCAGATCTGGAGGCTCCCAAAAAGACAAAGAATTTGTGAATAAGTATTTTGAGAGTAGAGGTATTTCTGTACACAATCATCTATTTCAACATGATGGAAAAGGTAATTTTCATGATCAAGCACACCTTTCTAGATATAGTTTTTTTAGAAGTTTAGCCTATGATAAAATTGTGACTGCACATCATAAAGATGACCATCTGGAAACGATTATGGTAAATTTTTTCAATGGTAGATCTACTGAGGGTATAAGATCTGGAGAGGAAGTAAAAAGGCCTCTTCTGATATTCAGTAAGCAAGAGCTCATGGCCTATGCAAAGCAATATGATATTCCATTTAGAACTGATAAATCTAATTCCGAAAATCACTACTTGAGAAATTTCGTACGTAACAAGCTTATTCCTTTTATTGATGCAAAATATGATATAGAACAAAAGTTAACCAGTTTGTCTCACAGGAATACGCTTGATTCAGAATTGCTAGGGCAGATGGTAAGAAGAGAAGTTAGTTCTGTTGAAGTTAATGGTGTAGTAAAGTATAATTTATCAGATTTGAAAAACCAAGGCTCCACCTTCCTTTTTCATTTGCTTTTTAGCTATGGACTTAATCGTAGTCAAGCAGAAAATCTTGTCCAGATATTAGACAAGGTGGGTAAAGAAATGGAAACCCATAATTATCGCATACTAGTAGATCGTGAAGAATTGCTGATTGTAAAAAAGGATGAAGAGCAAAGAAACGTAGATGTGACATTGCAAGACTTTCCATTCAATATCACTTTTGGAACTTATATTCTGAATTTCGACTTGGCTACTGATTTGCCTAAAAAACACGGTTCAGATAGAGCTTATTTCCCGCTAAGTAAATTAGAGAATCGGCTTACCATAAGATCCTGGAAAGCAGGAGACTATATGTATCCTTTTGGAATGTCAGGAAAAAAGAAAAAACTAAAAAAGCTCTTTCAAGAGTCAAAGATAGATAGGATTACGAAGAACAAACTTCCTATAATACTTAATAACGATGACATAATATGGGTGGCAACGCTGAGATCTGATCATAGGTATCTAGTAGATGACTCAGAAGGAAATCTATTAGAGGTGACTATTAGTTCTTAGAATCTAGATCTATTTGTTTTTTGAATACTGGTTTTGGCCTTGGAGCAGTTTCATAGACGTGGTTGAATAGTTTTTTGTTGTACCTCCACTTACCTTTCTCGTAATTATAACCTTCATATGTACCGTCTGGTATATTAGTGGGTCCTTGACCAGGTTGTAGTCCTAGCCTAGGCTCTAGATGATCGTGCACTATCATTTCCAGCTTGGGATCATAATTAAGATATACAGTTGCATCTGAAGAAAAGCTAAGTATCAGTCTATTTAGGTAGGTGTCAGGTTCTTCCTTATCTTCAAAAATTTCTTTACCAAATACCACAAAGTCATTTTCGAAGCTGAGTATATCCACAATCTTTCTATTGTCATATTTGCCATTAAAATCTATTCCAAACAGAAGGTAGCTTTTGTCAGATTTCATAATTCTGTAGTAATGACAGCCATACCAGTCTTCCTGTGTACAGCTATTATAGGCTAGGTCATCTGTAAGAGTTGTTGTTCTATTCAATTTGATATAGCGACCATCTTCGAAAAAGATATATCCAGAATAGTCTTTCTCTGCATCAGATATATTCTTGATCCATGTTATGAGTTTAAACTTATTGTCAGGAGCATCTAGAATGGATATGAATTTGAAAAACTCAGCTTTCTTAGCGAAAGCCTGGCCACTAGCTAAGTATTCTTCAAATAATATATCGAACTCGGAAGCAGCTCTCTTTCTGGTACTAGGTTTAAAGGTATTGACCATTACATCAGCATAAAAAAGTAGATCTGATTCTAAGCGAGATAACGTTTCATGATTAACATCCTGCGAGTAGGCTATATTGTAGATGCCCAATAAAGACAAACAAAACAATAATAATCTCATAAATAAAGCTTTGTAGTATAACGAGAAGAAGGGTTTTTAGTATACAATCAGGTGTTACAACAATTGATAAATTTGTTGTAATCAGGTCTGTCCGCAGCTGATTTATGGATGTAGCTGTCTACTATTTTTCCTTCAAATAGTACAAATATTCCTGGCATCTGGAAGCTATCCCCTATTTGCTTTATAGAAATATTATGAGGTAAGTTTCTTGAGGCTTGAAAGCCTCTAACCCAAGTCTTTAGTCCAAAAAGTTGATTTAACTTTCCTTTTGCAAGACCAAATTGCTGATAAATGTCACATTCTGGGTCTGAAATATGTTCTGGATTTTCAAATTGGAATTCTCTAAAGAAGTTGTCTGCCAGGGAAAGATTAGTCATATGAACGAAGACCAGTTTTAACTTTTTGTAAGCAATCTCTGCTTTTTTCTCAGCAAGATCATGTAAAGCCTCTTTGCAAAAAATACAACCAAAATGTCTGAGAAAAACAAGAATCACCGGATTTGATCTGGACAGACTGTCCAGATCATTATCCTTATTGGTGATTATTTTATTGAGTTGTATCACTATTTCTTTCTTGCTCTTGTGCTCTTCTTCTTTGCTGGCTTTTTCTTAGAAGCAGGAATCAATTTCATCTTTTTGAAAGAATCTATAACTGCACGTACATGCTTAGCTGAGGTTTTGAGCATTTTTTTCTCTGTAGCATTAAGTTTTAAGGTCAAGATTTTCTTTATACCTTCTTTACCTAGTTGTACAGGAACACCTAAGAACATATTCTTTATACCATATTCGCCCTCTAGCCAAACACTACATGGAAAAATCCTACCATCATCTTTGATAATAGACTCTACCATTTGTGCTGCAGCGGCTCCAGGCGCATACCATGCAGATGTTCCCATCAGTTTTACCAGCTCTCCTCCACCCTTTTTTGTTCTGTTAACTATAGCATTGAGTTTTCCTTTTGCTATCATGTCAGTCACTGGAATACCAGCTACAGTAGTAAATCTAGGCAGTGGCACCATAGTGTCACCATGGCCACCCATTAGTACAGCCTGGATGTCTTTAGGTGATACGCCTAGTTCTGTTGCCAAGAAGGCTCTATATCTGGCCGTATCTAAGATTCCCGCCATTCCTATTACTCTTTTTGAATCCAGTCCAGAAGCTTTTAAAGCAGCATAGGCCATCACATCTAGAGGATTAGAAACTATGATAAAGATTGGGTTCTTACTGTGCTTAAGAATAGACTGCGTTACTGATACTACAATTTTTGCATTGGTAGAGATCAGATCGTCTCTACTCATTCCTGGTTTTCTTGGAATTCCAGCTGTTATGACAACAATGTCAGATTTGGCTGTATCCTTATAGTCTCCAGTACCTACCACTTTAGTACTGTAATAATCTACTGGTGCTTGCTGCCAAGTATCTAAGGCTTTACCTTTAGCAAAATCGCCTTTAATGTCTAGAAGAACGACCTCGTTTACGATGTCTTTGTGGGCTAAAACATTGGCAACAGTTGCTCCAACATTACCAGCTCCTACCACGGTTACTTTACTCATGTTATGAATTAATTTAATTTGTATAATATTGCGCTGCAAAAGTATATATAATCTGAATAGTTATAACACATACCTAGCAATTCAGGATTTTGATCAATTTTCAAGAGGGATTATTGTCGGACTCAACAAAACATTGATGATTCTTAGTCTCAAAGAGAGTCTTACATAGCAATAGTCCTTATCTTTATGAAAAAACAATAAATGAAGATTTTAATAAATATATTGGTTTTATTCCTAATCGGAATATCTTCTATTTCGGCTCAGAATACATGCGGAACTGTCCAGGATGAAGCGTTTATGCAACGTCTAATTAAGAATAAAGCATATTGGAACGAAACTATTAATAAGGGTTTTGATACAAGATATGTTCCGATAACCTTTCACATGGTTGCCAGAAGTGATGGAACTGGAAGAATAGGAGAAGAAACTATTTATAGAACGATGTGCTTGTTGAATCAAAGATATGAAACAGCAGGTGTAGATATGTATTTCTATATAGAAGGTCTGAATGAAATCAATAATACAGGCGTATGGCAAGACCCGTTTAATAATGGTGGTTTGATGCGTTCATTTAAATCCTCTAATTCTCTTAATATCTTTGTTGTAGATGATATCAGAAGAGAAGATGGATCTGGAGGAACTACTTTAGGTTATTACACAGGAGGTGGTGATTATGTTGTCATGCGTAAAACCGCTATGGGAGATGCCAGCTATACTATAGAGCACGAACTTGGCCATTTTTTCACCTTGGCTCATACTCATAGAGGCTGGGAAGACGAAGGATGGGATCCTAATATTTATCCTCAAAAAATAGAATTTCTGGAAATCGGTTCTAGTCAAACACAGCCAGTTCTTGTAGAATTAGTAGATGGGTCTAATTGTGAATTTGCTGCAGATTTTATCTGTGATACACCTGCAGATTACGGTAGAGGATTTACATGTAACTGTTGTGTTTTAAATGATATCATTCTTGATAGAAATTGTGACACTTTAGCACCTATGATGAACAATATCATGTCTTATTCTGGAGGATGTGATACCTGGGAGTTTAGCCCAGATCAAATAGTTGCAATACAGACCTCATATGATGCTCCTGACAGAACATACCTTAGACAAGGTAACGTAGACACCTATACTCCTGTAGCTGACGGCATAACTTACATACATCCTATGAACGCAGAGAAAGTGGACGTATACGACAATGTAAAACTGGAGTGGGAAGCAGTGCCTAATGCTGAATTTTACACGGTAATAATTAACAGTGTAGAGCATACTACGACTAATAATTACTTCAATGTCACCACCTTAACACCTAACAAATCCTTTAACTTCTGGGGAGTTAAAGCTTTCAACAAGTTTGGGGGTGGATGTGCAGAATTTCAAGAGATCTATTTTGATGTTGGAGATCAAGAAACATCCGCAGTTTCAGAATTAGACTATGTGGAATCTGTCAATGTATTTCCTAATCCGGTACAAGCTACTGCTAGTTTCAATGTATCCCTTAGCTCAGCTAAAGCATTCAAAGGAGACGTTATCATTTACGATCTCGCTGGAAAGACTGTATACCAAATAGAGAATCTAAACTTTATAAATGGCGCTAACTCTCACTTAGTTCCAGCTGGTAATTTGAGTTCAGGCATCCACATACTGGAAGTAAGAACAACTGAAGGGTCTATTACAGAAAAATTAATAATAGAATAAAAAAACTAAAGAAGAACTATATGAATTTGCATGAATACCAGGCAAAAGAATTAATCGAAGGTTACGGTGTACCGATTCAGAAAGGTATTATGGCCGAGACACTTGAAGAAGCGATAGCAGCTTATGAGAAGATAACTGCTGAAAGTGGCGCACCCGTTGCAATCGTGAAGGCACAGATACATGCTGGTGGAAGAGGTAAAGGCGGAGGAGTAAAGCTGGTCAAAAACTTAGACGAGTTAAAAGAAAATGCCTCTAACATACTAGGGATGATGCTTAAGACCCCTCAGACACCTGGTGGTATGGAAGGTCCCGGTAAGAAGGTCAATAAGATTCTTGTAGCTGAAGATGCTTATGCACCTGATTTCGATGCATGCAAAGAATATTATGTCTCTATTTTGATGGATAGACAAGCACAGAAGAATGTGATTATCTATTCTACAGAGGGTGGAATGGACATAGAAGCTGTAGCTGAAAAGACACCTCATCTTGTACATAAAGAATGGGTAGACCCAGAGTTGGGCTTACAAGCTTTTCAGACTAGAAAGATTGCATTTAATCTAGGACTCTCTGGAGATGCTTTTAAGAACATGTCCAAGTTTGTTGCTAAACTTTACAAATCATTTCTCGGTGCAGATGCGTCATTGATAGAGATTAACCCTACTCTGGAGACTGGTGATGGTAGGATAATAGCCGTAGATACTAAAATAAGTTTGGACGATAATGCTTTGTATAGACACAAAAATCTGGCCGAGTTGCGAGATGAGACAGAGGAAGATCCTACTGAGGTTGAAGCAAAGAAAGTAGGGCTCAACTATGTAAAGCTGGATGGTAACGTAGGTTGCATGGTGAATGGTGCTGGGCTAGCAATGGCCACTATGGATATCATTAAGCTCTCAGGAGGCTCACCGGCTAACTTCCTAGATGTGGGAGGTACGGCTGATGCTGAAAGAGTAGAGCAAGCTTTCAAGATCATTCTAAGAGATCCTAATGTAAAGGCTATACTTATTAATATTTTTGGTGGTATTGTAAGATGTGATAGAGTTGCACAAGGTGTCGTAGATGCCTACAAAAATATGGGTACAATCAATGTTCCAATTATAGTTAGACTCCAAGGTACCAATGCAGATATTGCTAAGGAAATCATAGATAAAAGTGGCCTATCAGTACAATCTGCTATCCTGCTTAAGGAGGCTGCAGCAGCTGTAGAAGCTGTAATCTAAGGGAAGCACAATGAAACGAAAAGTAAGGCCAGCATAGAAATATGTTGGCTTTTTTAGTTTTTGGTTAAAAGAAAATAGATAAGAAATAGCACTTTTGATAGATGATAGATAACAAGAGAAACTTCTTGATTCATCCCCAGCTCATTGCTCTCTATATATTGCTTATGGGAGTAACCTCCCTATTTATCGGGTTCAGTTTTTCCTATCTCTACTCTAGGGTGCAATCTGGCATTCCACCTATTAGACTTCCAAAGTTATTTATAGTGAATACCCTGATACTGGTTGCATCAAGTTACACCTTGACTAAATGCATGCAGTTCTATAAGTCAGATGAAACTGAGCAATACAAGAAATATCTAGGTTTCACCTTAGTCCTAACTTGCTTGTTTCTTATAAGCCAACTCATAGCATGGCAACAACTGTATGCGAGCGGTATCTTACTGAATCATAGTAATATGGCTTCGTATCTGTATCTTATCTCAGGCCTACATTTTGCCCATGTTATAGCTGGAATTCCCTTTCTGGCCATCTTCTATTATCATGCTAGAAAGTATATGGTGGAGCCGGTAAGTGTACTTGTCTATTTTACTGATCCTGATAAGAAAAGGAAGCTACAACTACTGACCACTTATTGGCATTTTCTAGATGGGCTGTGGATATATCTCGTGTTGTTCTTTTTGATCAATCTCTTGTTTTGATCTGAAACTTAACGGATAACCAAGTCAGTCACTTTTTTATACTCTAAATTTTTATTCATCTTGGCTATGACGACTTCTTTTGTAGAACTCAGCTCTTGCTTGAGTGGAGATGAAGTGATGAATACGGTGAGAGTGCCTTTGTAAAATTTGACAGAAGTAGTGTAAGAGGAGATCATAGTACCAAAGGTTTCTCTCCATACTTGCTCCATGGTATACTGGTTGTACCCTCTGGATAATTTTCCAGATGAAGAGAAGATATTAGAAATAATGTTTTTAAGATTTTCGTGATCGCTCAATGACTTAGTTTTCCATCGTTTATAACAAAATTTTGATGCACTAGTTCCAATTGTGCTAGGCTGCTTACCACCCTATCTCGATCTGTGTCAGTTATAAAAATCTGGGAAGCAATTTTTTGGGAACAAAGTCTCAAAAGGCACTGCACTCTTTTGAGGTCGAGCTTATCAAAGATATCATCTAGAAGCAGAACAGGCTTTTTATTAGTCATTTTTTTTATCCACTCCATCTGAGCTATTTTGACAGCAATGATGGCAGACTTAAGTTGTCCTTGAGATGCGTACTTTTTGATGGGTTGGCCATTTATAGTGATGTAGATATCATCTCTATGGATACCAGCAGAGGTTTTAGACAGCAGAATGTCTTTTCGTAAGTTTTGTTTGAAGAGTTCCATTAGAGATGCTTGGCTAAGTTCTGATTGATAGCTTAGGTTTATTTGCTCTTGGTCCTCGCTCAGGTCTCTGTATATATTCGATACCATCGGACCTATTGTTCTTAGATATTCAGCTCTGCTCTGGTAGATGTAGTCGGCAGGCTTGATCATCTGACTATTAATAGAATCTAAAATTAAGGTATTAGAAATCCCTTTTTTATTAGCCTCTTTGAGGAAGGCTTTTCGTTGTTTCAGCAACTTATTATAGGTCAAGAGATAATTAAGGTACTGCCTATCAGATTGTGCTATCGTTCTATCCATCACTTTACGTCGTTCTACACTACTATCCATAAGGATAAGAATATCTCTAGGTGCAATCATAAAAGCGGGAAATCGCCCTATTAATTCAGACCGAGACTTGAGTTTCTTGTCATTCAGATCGAAGACTTTCTTTTTTCCTTGTTGAGAAATAATCTTGATTTCGTGACCTTGATCTTGAACCTGAAGTTTTCCTTCTATTCTGAAGAATTCAGACCCTTTTCTATAGATATAGCGATCTAGAGCAGTGAAATAGCTCTTTCCATTCAGTAGATAGTATATAGCATCTAGAATTGTTGTCTTGCCGGCACCATTGAGACCTGTTATGACAGTTAGATTTTGGTTGAAGTTCAGCTTCAGTTGGTCATAATTCCTATAATTGGCAAGCGATAAATATTTCAGATGAATATTGTCCAATTCCTTATCTTTAATCTTTGGTAGGTGCTCAAATGTACCTTAAATATTAATTTAAAACCTTATACAAAATGGCTGAAGTAGCTGATAAGAAAAAAGTGAAAACCAAAGAAAGCACTAACTCAAAAGGAATAGATAAAAGTACTTATCTAGATTGGTATGAAGTTATGCTTAGAATTAGACGCTTTGAAGAAGCGGCTTTAAAATCATACAGCCAGCAAAAAATCAGAGGCTTTTTACACGTATACATAGGACAAGAAGCTATAGCCGCAGGCCTCCTTTCAGCTCTCAATAAAGAGGACAAGATAGCCACTGCATATAGACAGCATGGTATTGCGCTAATGAAAGGATGTAGCTCTAGAGCTTGTATGGCAGAGCTATATGGGAAAGCGACTGGCATAGTTAAGGGCAAAGGAGGATCCATGCATTTCTCTTCCCGAGAGAACGGTTACATCGGAGGAAACGGCATAGTCGGCGCTCAGATTCCTATTGGCACTGGTGTTGCCCTTGCTGAACAGTACAAAGGCACTAAGAACTTATGTGTAACTATGTTTGGTGATGGAGCTGCTCGCCAAGGTGCACTTCATGAGTCATTCAATATGGCAATGACCTGGAAACTCCCAGTTCTGTATATCTGTGAGAATAATCATTACGCAATGGGGACTTCAGTATCGAGGACCTCTAATGTATCTGATATATATAAACTGGGCTTAGGATATGATATGCCTAGCGAACAGGTAGATGGTATGTCGCCAGAAGCTGTGCATAATGCGCTGATAAAAGCTGCTGATCACATCCGAAATGGTAACGGTCCATATTTCTTAGAAATAAAAACTTATAGATATAGAGGCCATTCCGTATCTGATCCTGGTAAGTATAGAACTAAGGAAGAACTTAATTCTTATAAGGATAGAGACCCTATAACCGAGACTGAAGAGGTTATGATATCTAAGAAAATAGCCAGTCAGAAAGAAATTGATGCCATCAAGGATAAAATCAAAGCAGAAATCCAAGATGCACTAGAGTTTGCAGAAAAATCAGAGTTTCCTTTAGCTTCCGAGCTCTATGATGATAATTATGTGCAGAAAGACTATCCATTCATAATGGACTAAAGTTCTGAAAGAGAATAAGCTAGACTGACACATATAAGGATTAGTTTATTTATTTTTGCGCAAATTTTTTGACAAAGAGACATAATGGCTAAACGTAATAGAAGAAATCCAGTAGAAGAAGAACCGATAGTAGAGGTTGTACAAGAATCAAGAGATGCTACGACCGATTGGTTTGAGCAGAACAAAAGTCTAGTTCTAGGCCTAATAGGAGGTTTACTTCTCATCTTAGGAATATTTATAGTTTATAAGTACTTCATTAAAGAGCCAAAGGAAAAGGCTGCAAAAACAGCTATATATAAAGCTGAGCAACAGTTTGCAAGAGATTCATTTGCTTTAGCATTAGAAAATCCTGGAGGAGGATTTGAAGGATTGCTAGATGTTATTGATAATTATGGTGGTACTAAAACTGCCAATCTGGCAAAACTCTATGCAGGTATCAGCTACTTAAATCTAGGTAGATTTGATGATGCTATATCTTATCTTGAAAGTCATAGCTCAGCTGGTGATTACTCCCCTATTCTAAAAAATGGGAATCTGGGAGATGCTTACGCTGAGAAAGGAGATTTTACCACTGCTGCTTCTTTCTATTCTAAAGCGACTACAGCTGGAGAAGATGCCTTATTGACCCCTTACTATCTATATAAGCTCGGCTTATTGGCTAAGAAAAATGGTAATGCATCAAAAGCTTTGGCTGCTTTTCAAAGAATAAAAGATCAGTATTCTACTTCCAATGAAGGAACGAATATAGATATGCTCATCAAATCAGTTTCTAATTCTTAATTGAGCTCTAGAAAACAAAACCTTTCAGGACACGATCTTACTAAACTTCCTTCTGCTGAAGGCCATAAGATACATATAGTAGTATCAGATTGGAATAAAGATATTACAGCTACCCTGCTAGATGGCGCTAAAAAAACATTGATAGAATGTGGTGGCAAGGAGGATGACATATTTGTCCTCAATGTTCCTGGCACTTTCGAACTACCAATTGGCGCTAGAACGGTCCTAAAATCCAAGAGTTCGGATGCTGTTATATGCTTAGGCTGTGTCATTAAAGGCGAGACTGATCATGATAAGTATATCAACCAATCCGTAGCCATCACACTTAATCAGTTAGCAATTACATCTGGCAAGCCTATTGTTTTCGGTGTACTGACAGTCAATAGCATGGAGCAAGCACTAGATAGAGCTGGTGGACAGCATGGAAACAAAGGCGTAGAAGCAGCAGTCACCGCTATCAAGATGGTGCAGCTACAAAAAGATATCAATAAGCCAGAGTCGACGATAGGCTTTTAGTTAATACTCAAAGCTCAAACGCTGAGCATTTTTCACCCCAGTGATCTTATTGTCTCGGTAGACAAACTGTCCATTGCAAAGCGTAGATATAACTTTCCCTTTCAAGTCTAGTTGCTCCAAAGGAGACCACCCACAATTGTATTCGATATTTGATTTATCGACTTGCCATTTAAGATTGGGATCTACAATTGCTATATCGGCAAAGCTGCCTTCATCTAGAAAGCCTCTATCCTTCACACGAAAAAGCTCAGCAGGCGCATGGCACATTTTTTCTACTATAAATTCCAGGCTTAATTCATCCTTATGAAAAAACGAAAGCATAAGGGCAAGGCTATGCTGGATCAGTGGTAGTCCGGATGGAGCTTGGAGATAGGGCTTAGCTTTTTCTTCTATTGTATGAGGAGCATGATCTGTCGCTATCACATCAAAGTATCCTTCCTTTAGACCTTCTAGTAAGGCCTCCCTATCAGAAGCTGTCTTAATTGCAGGATTGCATTTAACACCATTTCCTAAAACATGATAATAGGCATCATCAAAGAACAAATGGTGGACGCAGACCTCAGAAGTAATTTTCTTCTCGCTCAGCGGAATACCGAGATCAAACAATGGAATTTCTTTAGCAGTACTGATGTGTAGAATATGCAATCTGGTACCATGTTTTCTTGCCATGTCAATGGCCATAGAGGAAGATAAGTAACAGCCATTAGCATCACGTATAATGGGATGATAGGTAGCGTCTAAGTCTTGACCATATTTTGCGGTTATTTTTTGTAAGTTATTTTTTATTGTTGCCTCATCTTCACAGTGGGTGGCAATAAGCATGTCTACTTTAGAGAAGAGATTTTCTAAAGTATTTCTATTATCGACTAGCATATTCCCGGTACTAGAACCCATAAAGATCTTAACACCACAGACCTTAGAAGCATCTGTTTTCAACACTTCTTCTATGTTATCATTAGAGGCGCCCATGTAAAATGAATAATTGACAGTAGCCGTTTTTTGAGCTATTTCGTATTTCTCCTCTAATCTTTCTTGAGTTGTGCTCGTCGGATTTGTGTTGGGCATTTCCATAAATGAGGTTACACCGCCAGCGGCTGCAGCTCTAGATTCCGTAGCAATGTTTCCCTTGTGGGTATAACCCGGTTCTCTAAAGTGGACTTGGTCATCAATTATTCCTGGTATAGCGAGTTTGCCCTGGAGATCTAATACTTCATAATTCTCTGCAGATATATTAGCGTCTATTTTTTCTATTCTATCACCTTTGATTAGGATATCTGAGTCAGAGATTGTCCCTCTATTTACTACTCTTGCGTTCTTTAATAAGTAACTGCCATTATAAGATATTGCCATATTTTTATTCTATTTATGATTCTAAGGTATGTATTATAATACCTTTGTCACACTAAAGAAGTATTTATCAATAAGGATATTAAGATAGGCGTATTAGGCGGTGGGCAGCTAGGGCGAATGCTAGTGCAAGAGGCTAGTAAGATGAACCTAGATTTCTGGTTTATGGATAAGGATTTTGAGTATCCAGTAGCAACTATGTACCCCAATTTTGTAAAAGGAGACTTCCAGAATTATGAGGATGTGCTATCTTTTGGGTCAGTAATGGATATTATCACCATAGAGATAGAGAATGTAAATACTGAGGCTCTTAAGGAGTTAGAGAAAAGAGGAAAGAAAGTGTATCCTCAAGCAAGAGTCATAGAAATCATAAAAGACAAAGGCCTCCAAAAGCAATTTTACCAAGAAAATAGCCTGCCCAGTTCAGAGTTTTTCTTTGTGGAATCTGAGGAAGAAATTAGAACTAAGATAGAATCAGGACTAATAAATTATCCTTTTATTCAGAAGTCCAGAACTGCAGGATACGACGGGAAAGGCGTAGCAGCTATCAAAGGTGCAGATGACTTAGTGAAGTTACTAGATACGCCTTCTATCATAGAGGAAATGATAGATATAGAGAAAGAACTGGCAGTGATTGTGGCTAGAAATGAGGAAGGTCAAACTGTTTCTTTTCCAGTAACAGAAATGGTATTTAACCCTAAAGGGAATCTGCTGGACTACTTACTCTGCCCTGCTGAGATAGATCAGAAAGTAGAGCAGAAATGTATCCACCTTGCAAAAGAAATAATTACCAAATTAGATATGGTGGGTCTGCTTGCGGTAGAGCTATTTCTGACCAAAGAAAATGAGATACTGATAAATGAGGTTGCACCACGACCTCACAATTCTGGTCATCATACTATAGATGCGGGGACCTATTCTCAGTATAATCTACACCTTAGAACTTTACTCAATTTGCCCTTGCTTCCAATAAGTCAGGAACGACTGGCCGCCATGATCAATGTATTAGGAGAGCCTGATGACACAGGACCTGCTTGCTATGAGGGGCTGGAGAAGATATTGGGACTAGATGAGGTCTATGTGCATCTTTATGGAAAGAAAATGACCAAGCCGCTTAGGAAAATGGGTCATGTCAACATCCTAGGTATAGACAAAGCGGAAGTCATGAAAAAAATTGATTTTATCAAAGCAAACTTAAAAGTAGTAGCATGTCAGCAATCGTAGGTGTTATAATGGGTTCTGATTCTGATCTGAAAATAATGCAAGCCGCTGCAGATGCGCTTGACACCATAGGCATATCATATGAGATGACAGTTGTCTCTGCGCACAGGACACCAGAGCGCATGGTGGAATATGCCAGCTCTGCAGCTAGTCGAGGCCTTAAGGTAATCATTGCGGGAGCAGGAGGGGCTGCACACTTGCCAGGCATGGTAGCATCCCTAACGGATCTGCCAGTAATAGGAGTTCCTATAAAATCTTCTAACTCAATAGATGGATGGGATTCTATTTTGTCTATACTTCAGATGCCTAATGGTGTACCAGTAGCAACAGTTGCCCTAAATGGAGCAAAGAATGCGGGCTTATTAGCTGCGAGGATAATCGGCTCAGTTGACAGTGGAATTTATAATAAATTGACTCTGTATAGAGAGGAGATGAAAGCGCAAGTATTACTCAAAGCTCAGAAGGTAGAAGCTCATAACAAGAACGCATAAAAAAGGGCCAAGCTAATGCTCGACCCTTTATATATTTTGTTTTTTCTTTCTATCTAGGTACTAGATTAAATACCACTCTCCTATTCAGCTTTCTTCCTTCTAAGTTATCATTGCTAGAAACAGGTCTCGATTCTCCGTAACCAGTATGTGTCATTCTGCTGAAGCTTATGTTATTCTTATCTCTTAGATACTCGTAACAAGCCTGTGCTCTTCTTTCTGAAAGCAACTGATTATTGATTGCACTTCCTACATTATCTGTGTGGCCCTCTATTACTAAATTGTAATTAGGATACTTATTCAGTATTTGCGCTATTTGATTTAGAATAGGTGAAGACTCTGACTTCAGAGTAGCTTTTCCAGTGTCAAAAGTTACAGCTCTCATAGCTACTTCTAGTAGACTAAGATCTGTAGATGCAATTTCTGGGCAGCCACCTGCCGCAACTGTACCTGGTGTATTGGGACATCTATCTCTGCTATCGTCTATGCCATCTCCATCTGAATCAGGACAACCACCAAAGGCAGCTATGCCTGGACTGTTAGGGCATTTGTCAGAAGAATCAGGAACACCATCTCCATCACTATCTGCTACAACTGGCTTCTTAGGGCAGCCGTTAGGAGATACACCTTTGATATTTGGACATTCATCTAGTTTATCTGGAATACCGTCCATATCTGTATCCATCATATCTTCTGCTGGACATCCATTGTTTTCTTTAACGCCTGCTTTGTTAGGGCACTCATCATCATTATCGGATATGCCATCACCATCCGTATCAGGACAACCTTTAAATATGCCTATACCTGCTACGCTAGGACAGTCATCTCTATAATCAGGAATCCCATCTTCATCTTTATCTGGGCAACCCTTCAGAGCTGCTGGTCCAGCAATCTGCGGACATAGATCTATCTCATCTTCTAGACCATCACCATCGCTGTCCATCATCTCGTCTTTCTCTTCCATCGGAATCAAGTCTGTTGCCTGAGGAACTCCAAAAAGATAAACAAAGCCTATTCCATGATGAAGATTGTTTCTATTTTCTGACAACGCATATCTATATTCCGATTGCCAATTGAAGTAAGCATTATCTCTAATGTGAAAATGAAGTCCAACACCAAAAGGAATCTGCAGATTAAATTCACCTTCGCTTTCGTTGACTCCTCCTAACCCAGCTAGCACATAAGGAGTCACTTTTGTGTCTGGCCTGTAGAATTGATATTGCGCTTGTATATCTGCGCCATATACATTCTTATGCAGGCAGTTGTCATTATTTGCTGCATTGTATTGGTTTACTACACCAGCCTTGATAGGCAGGACTAAGTTTAGATTTTGATTGATATTCTTGTGTAGGCCAATCTCAAATCCATAATGGTATGCACTGAAATCTGTGATGCTTCCTCCATTTTGAGATTGGTAATCCATAAATAGAGATTTAAAAGATATCCCTAAAGGGTATTGTGGATTTTGAGCTTCTATAGTAGTGGTACTCATAATCACAATCAGGCAAATAACAAGCAGTTGTTTCATATATATTTCCTTAAATCCAAGAGTAATTCAAAAGTACAAAGGTAAAATTAAACTTAGCTAAATTCACCTAAATCCTAATGATATATGTTTTTATATTATGTATTTAGCATTGAAATACAAGATTTTAGATCTCAATATCAGCTTAGTGGTTCAAAATATCCAGTCTCTCTGTTCTTTCTCACATTATCCCATGTATAGTAACGTCCGTTCATGGCGATATATACACCTGAGTCTAAAGTTTGTACAAAGGCTAGTGCACTACCCAGATTGAAAAATCCATCTGAAGAGGTTCCAAAGGCAATGGGAACCATCGCGCCAGTCAGGACGATGGTTTTATCTAATTTCTGACTTGCAAGATATTTGGCTGTTTCTACGATGGTATCTGTACCATGTGTGATGAGTATCTTGTGAGCTTTTGTTGCCTCACAATGCTCGTAGATAGTCTCTCTTTCATTCTGAGTCATCTGTAGACTGTCGAGCATCATCAATGTTTTGACATTGAGATTTAAGGTAGATCTACCCAGCTCAAACATTTCAGGAAGATGCGTATCCTTAAAGTAAAGTTCCCCTGTAATATAGTTGTATTCTTTGTCGAAAGTTCCTCCCGTAACAAAGACTTGTATTATTGTGCCCATTCATTTCCTTTTCATGCACCCACTACCTTACTTGTAGTCTAGAATATCACTTTGTGTTTCGTATCCCAAAGATTCATTTTTCTATCAGAATTAGAAACCAATCAAATTGCGGTTGTCAGTTTTCAGCTACTAGTATGATTGAGGAAACACAGTTTCCTATTTAAAAAAGTGGTAAAAGATAATCAAAACCTCTTTTCTTGTAGAAGTAAATCCTATTTTTGGTATTCAATAAAATTGTAATATGTCAAGTCATCATCTTTCCACAAAGCTAAGCAACATGTCTCAGTCAGCCACTATAAAGATGGCTCAGAAAGCAAGAGATCTAAAGAGTAAAGGCATAGATGTTATTAGCCTTAGTCTAGGAGAGCCAGACTTTGATACGCCTGACTTTATAAAGGACGCAGCTAGTGAAGCATTGGCAGCTGGAAAAACGAAATATACGCCTGTATCTGGGGTGATGGAACTGAGAGAAGCGATCTGTAATAAATTTCAAAGAGATAATGGACTAACCTATTCGACTTCTGAAATTGTAGTATCTAATGGTGCCAAGCAATGCATTGCCAATGTCTGCCTATCCCTTCTTAATCCACACGATGAGGTGATCATATTTACCCCTTATTGGGTCTCCTATTTTGAAATTGTCAAATTTTGTGGTGGTACTCCAGTACCTTTATATGCAGGTATAGACATGGATTTCAAAGTAACCCCTCAGATGTTAGAGGAGGCTATGAATGATAAGACTAAGTTGATCATATTCTCTTCACCAAGTAATCCTACTGGAAGTACCTACACGAAGGCCGAAATAGAAGCCCTAGCTAAGGTTATAGCTCCGAGAAATGATCTATTTGTTCTTTCTGATGAAATCTATGAGTATATCATTTTCAATGGTAAGAATCCTAGTATTGCTGCAGAACCGGGTATGAAGGATAAAACAATTACCGTTAATGGAATGTCTAAAGGCTTTGCGATGACAGGATGGCGATTAGGCTACATGGGTGCTCCAGAGTGGATAGCAGCAGCCTGCGCTAAGGTACAAGGACAATTTACTTCTGGTGCAACGGCCTTTGGTCAAGCTGCTGCAGCAATAGCGTTACAAGAAGATCCTGAAAAGCTTTCTTTTATGAAAGACAAATACCTAGAACGGAAGAACCTAGTGAAGGGCTTACTCGATGATATCCCAGGCATAAAGACCAATGACCCTCAGGGTGCCTTCTATTTCTTTCCTGATATATCTGCCTTTTTTGGAAAATCAAATGGTACTAGAAGAATAGAAGATGCTGACGAGTTTGTAGACGTCCTGTTAGACGAAGCACATGTTGCAGCAGTAACTGGAGCGGCCTTTGGTGATCCTAATTCCTTTAGAATCTCTTATGCTACTTCTAATGAGCAGCTAACTGAAGCCATGCAAAGAATAAAGAAAGCATTATCAGCGTATAGTTAAGGTTTTATATCCTCAGTAGCTTTAAACTTTTCAGGTATTAGCTCTTCTCTTTTATCCTTTTTAAGGATTTCTATCATAACCTCTTGTAACTGATCTGAGCCAATATTCTTCATGAGAATTTCTCTTTCCTTGTTAAGGATAAAGACTTTGGGAGTAGTGGATACATTGTACTTCAGTTTGAATCTAGATCTGTGATATTGGTCTGCTCCATTAATAAAGCCTAGCATGTTTTTCTCCTCTAACTTTTCCCAGCAATTTTTGGTTTTATCTTGATGCTTAGTGCAGATAGCAAAAGTCTTTATACCGGAAGCTTCCCACTCTTTATTGAATTCTACAAAGCCTGGCATCATCTTACTACAATGTCCACAGTCTGGTGCCCAGAAAAGAAGAATCAGATACTCAAAGTCGATAGCGCTCAGCTTGACTTCAGTCTTGCCATCTTCAGCATATACGGTCAGATCAGAGCCTATTTGTCCAAGTAGAGCAGGTCGTATTTTATTTGCATTATCTATTATCTTGAGTAAGTTTTCTTCGCTTACCCATGGCGCTTTACCTGATTGATAATAAGTATCTACTAGGTGGACGTAGATAGCATCATATCCTATGACCTTACTCTTTCCATATTCATTAAGAAAAGTACTCAGGTAATATCTATAAGTCTTTTCTGCAGGCTTCATTTTACCTAGCAAGTAGTCTAGACTATTAATGATGCTATCTGGATGATTTGAGGTTAACTTCTTGTTATAGTTCTCTATCTTTTGGGTCAGAATTCCTATGTTAAGTGTCAATGGATTACCTAAGTCAATATTATCAAAGTAATGTTCCTTGTAATATTGGAATCTTCTTAATTGAGGATTCTCATCGTCAGCAAAATCTGGAACCTCTGGTTCTTCACTTGCTTTTAGAATCATTGCGGCGATACATTCAGGATTATCTTCTGTAATCCTTTTTTGCATAGCGATTACCTTATCATCTATTATATTGAGTTCTGCTTCAAAACTATTAGCATCTTTCTTGGCAGCTGTAAGTGCCTTTATGGTATCTCTTAGAACTTCTGCTTTAGGACGTAGATCATTTAAGGTATTAAGATAATCTTGGAAAATCTGATTGTATTTCGAACCTTTAAACTTGACATCATTTTTGTTCTCATAATCATATTCTATCTCAAAGTCTTTTTCGCCTTCATTGACATGGAATTGTATGTAAGCGACATCGGGATAGGTCAGTAAGATATAGACTCCATTATCAAGAGTATCTTTCCCAGCTAATTTGAACTGCCCTTTTTTCTCAGAGAGTAGCGTATCCTTGACTAATTGCTTGTCACCATAATAGTAACCGACTACTAAGGTGTCATTTTCGTAATTATTGATTTTTATATCTATATCATAGTTGCCAGTTTGGGCAAACATATTGGCCCATCCCATCATAAGCAATATTCCAAAGATTAAGCTGTACTTCATATCCATATTACAAATAACAAATAGACTAAGTAAAACATCTAGCCTATTTCAAAGTTTAATAAATTTTTAATTGCTTTCTACTCGCTGACTTTCCCCCTTTGATTAGCCAAGAGGAAGAGCACAGCCATCCTGACCGCTACCCCATTTTCTACCTGCTGAAGGATAATAGAATGCTCACTATCCGCTACATCACCATCTAATTCTATGCCTCTATTTATAGGGCCTGGATGCATGATAATTTTCTTTTTATCCAGGCTGTCCAGTAACTTCTTGTTTATTCCATAGTATAGACTATACTCTCTGAGCGAGGGAATGTACTTGATATCCTGTCTTTCTAACTGTATTCTCAGGACGTTAGCAATATCACACCAGTTAAGGCTCTCGCGCAGGTTGTATGATGTTTCGACACCTAGAGTGGCGATATGTTTAGGGATCAACGTGGGTGGTCCGCAGACTCTGACCTTTGCGCCTAATTTAAGCAAACAGTAGATATTGCTAAGCGCGACCCTAGAGTGCATGATATCCCCGAATATGCAGACCTTTTTACCTTTAAGATTACCCATTGCTTCTTGCATAGAGTAGGCATCTAGTAAGGCTTGGGTTGGGTGCTCATGTGTCCCATCTCCTGCATTGACTATTTGTGCATCTATGTGCTTGGAGAGGAAAAAATGAGCGCCAGGCGCGGGATGCCGCATCACAATAAGATCCACTTTCATAGAGAGGATATTATTGACAGTATCTAGTAATGTTTCTCCTTTCTTGACTGAGCTATTGGACGAAGAAAAATTGATAACATCTGCCGACAGTCGCTTTTCAGCCAACTCAAAAGAGAGTTTTGTTCTTGTAGAATTTTCAAAGAAAAGATTGGCGATTGTGACATCTCTAAGAGAAGGCACTTTCTTAATAGGTCGATTGATGACCTCTTTGAACTTTTCAGCTGTTGAAAATATAAGCTCAATATCTTCTTTGGTGATATACTTGATCCCAAGAAGATGTTTAGTGCTTAATGTTCCTTCACTCATTAATCTTTCTTATTAGCTGAAAAAATCATGATCTTATCTTCTCCGTCGATGTGTTCCCATTGAACTTTGACATAGGCTTCATCCAAGGAGTCTACCTGCAGTCCTGTATAATCAGTCTTTATAGGAAAATGTCTATTAAATCTTCTATCTACCATAGTCAGTAACTCAAGCTTCTCTACTCTACCAAAATCTTGCAAGGCTGAAATAGCCGCATGAATGGTTCTGCCTGTATAGAGTACATCATCTACTAGCAGTATTTTTTTGGACTCTATATCGAAGTCTATCTGAGTTGCATTGGCTTTGAGAGGTGCTTCTCTCATTCTGAAATCATCCCTATAGAAGGTGATATCCAGCTTGCCGAGTTGAATTTTTTGCTTAGGGTCTTCTTTGAGTATAATCTCTGAGAGACGTTCTGACAGAATAACTCCTTTTTCCTGAATACCTATAATAAGGATAGGTTCCTTGTTATCATAGTTCTCTATAATCTGACTTGCTAACCTCTGAAGGGTAATCTTGAATTTATCAGGGCTAAGGATTTGTCTTCCGCGTTGCATTGGACGGCAAAGATATTATTTTGTTGATTATCAATCTATTCTAGTTTCCTGCCTTTCCAGCTGTTCCATCCATAGAAAATGAGTCCTATAAGCAATAGAATAGACGAAATCCAAGAAATCATATTCCCAGTCTTATTGCTTTGAGGATCAAATTCAAAAACAACCTCATGCTGACCAGCAGGTATCTTCATAGCTCTGAGGATATAGTTAGCCCTGATATGCTCTGTAGGCTGACCATCTATTGTCGCCTTCCATCCTTTATTAGGCCCATACCATACTTCGGAAAAAACAGCCATTTGATCACTACTGCTATTACTCTTGTAGGTCAGCTTGTTGGGCTTGTAATCAGTGAGAGTAATATTGCCATTTTTCTCATAGTCAGTAGTTGTGATATAATCCTTGAACTCTTCATGGATAACGGCTTCCCCCAGAGGATCTATGTCATTTAGGGATTCTATCTCTGCCTCTGCACTGGGTACCATCTTTATAGAATTTATAAACCATGCATTGCCTAGCGCGGCAGAGTTGAGACGAGCTTCTTCCTTTCCTGGTTGTCCAGTAATAAAGTATTTTGTATTGAGCATATTGAGCACATTCATGTTATTCTTGCTAATATGATACTCTATAATATCTTGATATCTCTGGAGTTTGGCAGCGTGATATCCTCCTATGGACTTATGGAAATAGGAAGCAAAAGAAGATAGAAAAGGATTGACAGTATTGTCTATAACCCTATAGTGCTTATCTGTATCTTTTAGGATTTGTAAGTCTGCATTTCTTGGTGAAAATTGATCTTTGTATTTTCTCGAGGATTGGTATGAGTTACTATTGACATACTTAAGATTGATCGTAAAAAGATCTGCAACAGCTATCAGCCCTATGATTATAATGACAGGGAGCTGCTTTAGTTTATCTGCTCCATATGCCCATATACCTGCTAGTGCAATTGCCATTAAGATTGCTGACCTTATAGCACTAGATCTCAGCATAGCTGCTCTATCATCTAGTAAGATGCTCGGCTTGATGCCTGCCTGCTCTAGCCTAATATCACTTTCTGAAGTCATATCAAATATGCCAGGTCCTAGTATACCTATCAATAAGGTCAGAAGAATAAAGCCTAGGCCAGGGTATAATACTTTTGCTTTACTAATTGTCTTTTTGCTGAGGACGTTCTGAAGTCCTAGTATCCCTACCAAAGGAATAATGACTGCAGTTACAGAGAGTATGGAATTAGGTGTTCTGAATTTATTATAGTAGGGAACAAAGTTGAAAAAGAAGCTATTGATCAATTCAGAATTCTTGCCCATGGATAATATAAAGGTCAATAAGACTGCTGTAATAGCCCACCACTTGACTGCTCCTTCTAAATTGAAAGCCGCTAGGAAAAACAAAAAGAATATTACAGCACCAAAGTAGATAGGCCCGCTCGTAAACGGTAGACTGCCCCAATACATAGGAGCTCTCATATCTCTAGTGGATGCGCCTCTCTTTCTGAGTTCTTTAGCAAATTTGAAATCCTTGCCGATAAGTTCAGTAGAACTACCACCCACTACCATTGGAATAAAACTCGAGAGCAAATCTGTTGCACCATTACTCCATTGCATAGCATAGTCCCATGAGAGACCTTCCACTTTACTACTGCTATCATTGGATTTGTTATTCTTCAAGATAGGTGCCCCCCTCATGGTGTCTTTAGAATATTCATAGATTGGGAAGGTTTTATTGGCAGTAGTACCGATCGCAAGTAATAGACCGATAACAAGTAAGCCTGACGTTTTAATGAAATCAGTCAGTTGCTTATGCTTAAGCTTCTCTATAAATACAAAGATGGTATAGATGAAAAGTAATAAACCAAGGTAGTAGGTCATCTGTGGGTGAGAAGACTTAAGGTTCATGGACATCCCAAGGGTGAATAAAAGAGTGCCGAGTAGCATTTTCTCTTTGTATGCGAGGAATACACCTAGTATGACCATAGGTGTTGTCATTATAGTTATGACTTTGGTATTATGTCCTGCATGCAATAAGACAAGATTATTAGTGCCGTAGGCAAAAGTGATTGCACCAAAAATGGCCAGCCAAGGATTCACTTTCAAAAAAATTAGTAGTAAGTAGAAAAGTATCATACCAGTGATAAACTTCCCAGACTCATTATTCATCCCAAAACTGAGCAAGGTTCTTATATAATCTACAGGATCTTTTGCTTGCTTAAAGTTGATGTAATAGGTAGGCATACCTGCGAACATACTATTCGTCCATAGGGTGCTTTCGCCAGTTTGCTCTTTGTAGTCTATTGATTCTTGAGCCATACCTCGCCAATGAGAGATGTCACTCTGGTTAAGTTTTTGGCCCTGATATGATGGAAAAAAAGCGACCACTGTAGTGAGAAAGAAAATGACCAAAGCCACCAAGTGAATCCAGTTTTTCTTAAATATATCTTGAATCATAGTACTAATAATCAATGAATTACAAATCTATTTTAATTTAATGGAAGATTAGAATTGTAACCTCTAAATCTTAATACTACTTATAAATTCCGATAAAGCGCTCTTCACCTCTTACATAGCCCCTGTACATGCCTGGAGTATTGAAAGGCATAGCGATATTGCCATCTTTATCTAAGGCAACCAAACCTCCAGATCCTCCTGCTTTTTTGAGTTTTTTATTGATAATATGGTCAGCAGCTTCTTGGAGAGTGACGCCTTTGTATGCCATCATAGCTGAGACATCATGGGCAACTGCATATCTGATGAAATACTCTCCATGTCCAGTGCAGGATACACCGCAAGTCTTATTATCTGCATAGGTACCTGCCCCGATGACAGGGCTATCTCCTATCCTATTGTACTTTTTATTAGTCATACCGCCAGTAGAAGTACCCGCCACTATATTGCCAGCTTTGTCTAAGGCAACCACTCCCACAGTGCCATATTTAGAATCTTGAAAGGGCTCAAATGCAGCCCCCATAGTCTTTTCTTGCTCCAAAATTTTCTGAAGGCTATTCCAGCGCCTTTCCGTTCTAAAGTATTCTGGTGGAGCTATTTCCAGCCCTTGCTCCTGACTGAACTTATCAGCACCCTCACCCGCCATAAATACATGCTCACTATTCTCTAATACAGCCTGAGCTGCCAGAATTGGGTTTTTGATGGTTTTTATACCTCCTACGGCGCCTGCTTCTAGATCAGACCCACGCATGATAGAAGCATCTAGCTCATTAGTACCTGAATGGGTAAAAACAGCTCCTTTACCAGCATTGAATAAAGGAGAATTTTCTAGATGGATGATTGTCTTGGTCACAGCATCCATACTTGTTCCACCATTTTTCAATATTTCCGATCCTATATCTAAGGCCGTATTGAGCGCATCAGTGTAGGCTTTTTCTTGTGCTTCAGATAGGTTTTCTTTTAGTATTGTACCTGCTCCTCCATGCAGTACCATGGCAAAGTCTGCACTTTTCTGAAGGGTTTCGATATCTTGAGTTTGATTAGAGGAGCATGCCCAAAGAAGACACAGGCTGAAGGCTGCTATTGTCGCTTTATAAAACATAGATTACTATTACAAAAGTTATTTGTGATAGGTAAGATAAACAATGATTGCCGCTTGGATAAGATAGC
>CALLAE010000033.1 GCA_938002665.1 uncultured Saprospiraceae bacterium
CATAAGTATAGTTATACTCATGTCCATCACCCGGAGTGATCATCGTACTGCTGATAGCATCTTCCATATAGTCAGTCCAAGTTCCTCCAGTCATACCAGCAGGTTCTAAACTGGTCAAGTCATAAAGTGTAGAGCCGTCATGGCAAATGGTAGGATCGTCGATTGTAAGAGTGGGCGAATCACTGCCATTAATCATTCCACTGCAAACAGCAGAACATCCATTAGAATCTTCAATGGTCACTGAGTAAGAACCAGTAGGCAAATTTGTAATACCATATGTATTATCTGGTGTTCCTATTGCAACTAGTCCAGTGCTCCAGTTATATGTGAATGGTCCTACACCTCCCACAATAGTTGCAGTTATAGTCCCATTAGATTCATCACAAGTTGAAGGAGTAGAGGTAATACTACAAGTAATAGATGTAGAGCTGGCTATCAGTCCAGAATTTTCTAAAGAACATCCAGCTGAATCTGTTACAGTTACACTGTATGTACCTGCTGATAAATTTGGTACAGTAAAAGTCGTTGCGCCGTTGTTCCATAAGTAAGAATAGGGCTGAGTGCCAAAATTAACTAATGCTTGTGCGACCCCGTTCTCTTCACCACACCTAGTATCTACAACCAAAAAACTTAAGGTTAGGTCAGAATCATTTTGCACATCAGTAGAGCAAGAAAGACTGCATCCATTAGCATCTGTTATTGTGACTGTATATGTTCCAGCAGCAAGGTTAGTATTTACTGCTGTTGTAGCAGAATTACTCCATACATAAGAATATGGAGCTGTCCCAAGACTAACTGTAACTGTTGCAGTTCCATTATTTTCACCACACGAGCTGTCAGTCGTAGTCGTACTACAGCTTAACGGCAAGACATCTGGAATAATGCCTTCACAAGTGCTGGTACAACCATTGGCATCTGTTACTATTACTGTCCATGTTCCTCCTGGTAATGTGCCTACTGTAATTGAAGTATCTCCAGTGTTCCAAAGATATGTATATGGCGCAGTTCCTCCATCAACACTTACTGTTGCATCACCACTGCTATCGACACAAGGGTCCTCTGTAATACTGACTTCACAAGTCAGAGAGCCACATTCAATAGAACAACTTTCAGGTGCAGGCCCTAGCTTAACTGATAACTCACAAGTTGGCTCTTCACTAAAGTGTCCAGTGATGCAAATTGTATCACCATCAGCTGGAAAACTTAAGTCATCAAAATTGTATTCGTCAAGACCAGGTGACATAGCTAATGTATCACTTACGTCACCAGTCAAGTAGAAGAACCCTGAGTCAGGAGGATTATTAAAGGTTACAAATATGTCTGATAAAAAATAGTCATTTCCTGGGTTATCATCATCTCCACCATTAATACAATCAGATGTGAAATTTGCTTCTATGGCTTCTATTTCACAAGTGGGGTTATCGGAACAGGGCTCTATGGCCTCAATAAAATTATCGAAAAAACAGTCGCCATCGCTAAACTCGTAATAAAAATTTTGAGTATTTCCATTAGCAGGAATTTGAAGATCTTCTACAACTAGTGAATCACCTACGATATCTGAGACTGGAATTTGTACACTACCAAATGTACCTCCTATATCTAGAGTCCCAGAAGTTGGAGGATGCAGAACACATATATTAAGATCAACTGTTACATAATCATCGAAAATATTATTATTGTTTCCACCATTCACACATGGAGTCACATCTGAAAACTCTACACTTTTAATAGTGCAGGTAGAGCAATTATAAAGCGGTACTTCATTAACAACTACTTCGCAATCTAAACCATCTATATCTACATTAGCATAAAAAGACTCACCTGCATTGATACTCACCCCTATAAATGAATGAGAAGTAGAACTATCAAAATCGTCTCCATCAACATAAAATGATTCCCCATTGATGTCTAAGAATAAATAACCACTTCCCGTTGCATCTGGAAAAGTCACCGTAACATCACCAAAATAAACATCGTTATACGGATTATCATCATTGCCTACATTAATACAATCTGATGTCAAGGTAAGAGTGACATCAATCCTACAAGGTGGGCATTCCCCTGGCACTGTAGATACAATAGACCACTCACTGGAATTAGATGAATCAGTAAAACACTGACATCTACTAATAATGTCAAAAGAATTATACTGAGAATAGGTAGGAACTGTCGGAGTAAAACTGCCATAATTGAGTGAATAAACTAGTGCACTTCCAGGAGGGCAGGGATCAGTTGCTGGAGCATCTATGGATCCTCCACCTAAAGAAGTGCTATCAGCTTGGCATACACTTTCGATTATGACCACTGCTACATCATCAGGAGTCAGACCACTTAGATCTGGACATTCAGAACATAATTCTGGGTCTGTAGTCACTTCTGAAAAGTTTCCATATAAGTAATCTCTATCATTACATAAGCATGCAGAATAAATTGTCTGCGCACTATATGGATCATAAGCAGGTATGATTGTATCCCATTGATTCAAATCTGTAGAATACTTAAGTGTAGATCCTTCAGGACATGGATTAGTAGCAGGCTCAGTAATAGATCCTCGAGCATCACAGCTCTCGTCTATGACTGTAACTGTAAGTAAATTGGGATCGACATTAAAAAAATCATCCTGACAGAATGAGCAAGGTTCTCTACTACTAAAATCAAAATGCATTCCCCCTTGACAATCTAAACCGTCTCCTTCAAATAGAGCTGTGTAACCAACTGGATTGTAATTAGAAGGCACCATTAAATCTGTAAACGTGTAACAAGAATTTCCAGACAAAGCTGATACAGGAACAATTAAGGAGCTAGTATCATACACAGTCCCAATAAGAGTCATTGTTCCTGTAGATGGCGGATTGATATAACAAACTTCAATATCTGTTGTAAAAAAATCATTTTCACTATAACTATCATTTCCTCCATTTATACAATCAGAAAAGTTTATTAATTCTATACTTGTTATCAAAGGACATCCTCCAGGCACATAAGTTTGTGGTCCACAGCCGTCAGTGATAGAAACAATACCTCCATTTACAAAGGATGTACCATCCCAGATCATTACTTCACCATCAGATGCTAGATCTGAATAGCTTCCATTGTTACATGCCCCAGTGACTCCTATGTTATCACCTCCACTATTGTTTAGTGCATCCCAAGATGAGGTCTGAAAGTAAGCACAACCTGAATTTGCCAATGGTCCATATTCTGATTCCCAATCAAAAAGAGAAATACCAGAAACGACTAAGCAGCCACCAGGATTTATAGAGTTCGAATAAGTCAAAATTTCTCCATCTCCATTTGTTACATCTCCGTCATCATCGAATTCTGCACCGTTAATATTAATACTGGTCGTACCATTATTAGTCAAAATAAAATATTCAGCACTTGCTGATATCGTTTCTCCTAAATGACTCTCGTCACAGACATCATATACGAACTCAGTAATAAATAGTCCATCTGTAGGACACTGTGCATTCATCACTTTAACTAAGGCAACGAATAGAATAAAGACCTGCAGTAATTCTAATAATTTAGTTTTCATGTCGGTTGATTAAAGTTGTACTAATGAATTAATTGTAAAAAGTATTTGCTCGATGCGGCTCATGTATTGGCTATCCATGAAGAAGTTATCTTCCAGATTCCATGGATTAGCCGTACGGATAATTAGAAAGCTACTGGATGCCTTTAGCTTATAGTTAGACATTGAAAAGCTACTCGGCGTCAAAAGCCAAATAGGTAAGTGTCTGAAAAGTATATTTTGTAAATGGACAAAAGCGTTGTGACCTAACGTGTGCCCTTCAAAGAGGAGAGGATAGAATTTGACATTCGTTTGTCTCACTGAAGTAGACTTCAGTTGATGACAAGTGGTTGGTTTTGTCATTTATGAAAAGTTGGATTAATGAACAGTCCAACTAATTCAAAATCTATGCTAAAACCCCAATTTCGATTTTCATATTAGAATTATAATCGATATGAGAACATATTAAGACTAGTTATTTTCTGTAACATGCTGAACAACATTTGATTACAAAACATAAAACTTTAATATGTTAAATGTTTGGAGTACAACTGTTTTGATATTAAAACAGACGAGAATCTGTAACTCATTGATATCTAAGGGCTAATAAATAATCTTTCTATCAGATATTTAGGAGTCATCTTATCTATCTAGCCAGGCCTTAAATACCGGTGATTTTTCTGTGCTGACTACTATATCATCTTCTACTGTGGGTTGTAGTTTTAGCTTCAGACGGCCTTTGAAGTAAGGATGTATCTCTGAGATGGCATCGAAATGTGCGATGTATTTTCTATTGATCCTAAAGAAGTGATCTGGGTCTAACATCTTATCTATTTCGTCTAAGGTATTATTGACAGGGAGTCTTTGTCCGTTGTGGTCGACCAAGAAAGTCATCTTGTCTTTGCTATAGAAGTAAGCGATATTTTGTGCAGGTATGGACTTTATTTTGTTACCTAGCTTGCAAAGAAAACGGGCTTTATAATTCTTGTTTTTATCTGAAAGTAGTTTTTGAAATTGCTGATACAACTCGGACTGATTTTGGGATGGGGCTTTGGTGATTTTAGAATATTTATTGAGTGCTTGCTCTAGTCTGTCTTTTTGGATAGGCTTGAGTAGATAATCTATACTGTTGACCTCAAAGGCTTGAATGGCATATTTTTCATAGGCAGTAGCAAAGATAATCGGACAGGACATTTTTACCTGAGCGAAAATATTGAAACTCAGTCCATCTATTAAGTGTATGTCACTGATGACAAGGTCTGGACAGCCATTCTCTTTTAGCCAAGCCACTGAACCGTCTATCGAATCTTGGATACTAAGAACCTCAGCAGCAGGTTGTACTTGTTGTAACAAGTTAGCTAACTTTTCTGCGGCTAATTTTTCGTCTTCTATGATCAGGATCTTCATATTATAGTAGTTATTCGTTGCTAATTGTATTCTATTTCTATGAGTGGTAGAGTCACCTTAAAGCGCTCTGCCGTTTCTTCTATCACCACTGGTAAGTCACTAAAGAATTGGTATCTGTTTTTGATATTTTCTAGGCCTGTTCCTTTCCTTTCTTGTACTGGATAGGTTTTTTTCTGTATGTTATTTTCTATGATGAGGTGGTCTGGATCTTTGGAGTAGATGTTTATAGTAATTGGCTTTAGTTCACTGGCCATGTTGTGCTTCATGGCATTCTCTATAAGCATTTGGATAGAAAGAGGTGGTAAGGCTTTTTCGAGGGCTGCATTCGTCAGATCAATATTGAAAATTACACTTTGTCCAAAACGAATTTTCAGGAGATAGACATATGAGTCTATAAGTTTTATTTCTTCTTCCAGTAAGGTTAGATCAGAATGTTCAGCCTTCAAGATGATCCTGTACACTTCAGCAAATTTGTCCAGATACTCCTTGGAAAGATCTACGTCTTTGTCCATTAAGGAGGAAAGGATATTTAGATTATTAAATAGAAAATGTGGATCAAGATGATTCTTTAGAGACATCATTTGTGATCGTGCATTTTCCTTGAGAAGTTTTTCTGATTCTATTTCTGATTTACGCCAGTCTTTTAGAAATTGATAACCAAAGTAAAGAGAGAAGATAGGCAAGATAAGGGCTGCTCCATAGAGATTCATGACTATGAGCTGAGCAGGATCTGCTTTTGCTGTATTATAGTAAGCCCTGATGATAAAATAGCTAAGATTGAGACAGTTAAGAGAAAGGGCTGTGCCTAAGATCATCTGCACAAAAAAGCGGATGCCAGGATGTTTTTTCCAGGTCAAAAACTTATCAAGGAGTAGATTGAGAAGAGAAACGAAAATGACTATAAATGCTCCTCCTATTAAGAGCCAATAGATGGATAGCACTGTGGTTTCTTTGCCTTCATCTATGTCTGGATGGAACTGCATCCATAGACAAGTAGCAAGCACAATGGCCAGCGGGAATAATATTCTGATGAATATATTCTTCAAAGTAAAAATTGATCAGTTAGCTACGAATAGACCACACTTTGGTCCACTTGAAAGTTGGTTATTTAAATATTATTTCGTCTACATCCTCCCATGGAATATAGATAGGTTCTGCTTCTTTGTTTTTGAATATAAGGATCCCATCATTATCATGATCCACATCTTGTCTATCACCTAACAATAAGTCTTCACCATTTCTCAATACGATTTTTGAGAAGGAATGATTTTTAGGTACTATCTTTTTGATATTACGTACGGGTACTTGATACTCTATATCATCATCATCTCCGTCTATAAATTCTAGATCCCAAATTTCATCTTTGTCATAGGCAATGTAACCACTGTAGATGTTACCCTCAAAAGTCAAGACATCAGCTAGGATGCCCTGAGGCTCTGGAAAGCTAACGAAGGGTAGGGGTTCTATTTCTTTTTTGAAAATGACCTTAGTAAAATCATCCCAATCTATTTCTACGCTACCTATACCAGGGACGTAGACACCTATCCCTCTATTGCCAGAATCACAATCATTAGACCCATCTAGTTTCATCTCGCGACCAGACTCAAAAGTCAGATCTACCGCATCGCCGCCCCATAGTTTCTCTATTATTTTGATTTTTTCGAAGGGTATCTTTTGATCTCCTAGTTTGCTTTCGCCATCTAGAATATCTCTGCCGTTGCGCTCATCAAGGTCCCACTTGATATGTCCTGTAAACGATTTTCTTCTATCAGTGAGGACTGTGCCATACAGAGGCGTACCATAAGGAGGGTCTAGGTTGTCTGGTGCTTGCGAAAACTCTATCCTCTTAAGGTCATCCCAGTCAAAAGTAATTTTACCTAATTCAAAATCATGCATCACTAATTTTGCTCCCACATCATTAGAACCGCCCTCGACTTCCATCAGCGCACCATTCTTAAATTCTAAAATTACTTTATCCCCGCGCTTAATAGTGAGCGAGGCTAGGTCACCGAAGAGGCAAGCGAAGGTATGCGGATTGTCTTGATAAGTATTCTTCCAGATGCTGCCAAGACTCCAATCCATATCATCCCAAAAAGGTTTTTTCTTCTGGTCTTGATCAGGAGTACGCAGTCTGTTTGTTTTTACAGAATTGAAGATGTCATGCCAGTACATCTCTTCTTTTCCCCAACGGATAAAACCAGTATATGCATCATCATCTATGGTGTATATCGTCCCATAGATAAGGCTAGAATTATACTGTCCGCTAACTGACTCAGTAGTGGCCAGTCCTAAAAAGAAGCACAGTATTAGGGAGTATTTTAGCGTGGATGTATAATATATCACTTCTATTATCACAATTTATTATCTGCAAGTTCAGACAAAATACAGTATCATACACTAATCTTGTGATGAATAGGGAATATTAGCAACTCAGATGGCACCTGTAGGTCTTGAAAAGACCCTTTAGGTGGTATCGTTTTTGCCAATTTGCTAAGTGAAATAGGGCTTTTGCCTTTTTTAGAATACTGATTTTTCGAAAACTTTCTTGTCACTCATATAGAGCTAACCATCAATAAAAGACAATTATGAATACAGCTATAATCCAAAAATATGCTCAACTCTTAGTGCATTATTGTGTGGAGCTAAAAGAGCAAGAGCGACTGTTTATTTCCACGACTTTATTGGCCGAACCTCTTGTAAGAGAAATATACACAGAGGCTACAAAGTTAGGTGCGGTCGTAGAAGTAGATTTCAAATTTCAAGGCCAATCAAAAATATTCTACGACCATGCCTCAGATTATCTATTAGCACAGCCACCTCTACTGATGAAAGCTGCCATGGAGTCTTTTGATGCCTACCTAAATATAAGAGCACCTTATGACCTCAATGAGACGACTGACATAGACCTGAATAAAAAGCAGAGAAGATCTGCGGCGATGGCACCCACCATGAAAACTTATTTTGAGAGGACTGCAGATAGAGCTGCGCCTGGAGCACTTAAAAGATCCCTTTGTCAGTATCCCACTCCCGCTGCTGCACAAGCCGCGGAGATGAGTCTAGAGGAGTATTCAGAATTTGTGTTCAATGCTTGTCATCTCTATGCAGATAATCCAGAGGGTGAATGGCTCAAGGTGCGAAAGCATCAACAAAAAATAAAAGACTATCTCGACCAAGTAGACACTGTCAGATACAAAGCGGATCATACGGACATCAGCTTTTCTGTAGCAGATAGAACCTGGATAAATTCTGATGGCCAGACTAACATGCCTTCAGGTGAGGTTTTTTCTGGCCCCGTCGAAGATTCTGTAAATGGTAAAGTACATTTTACCTTTCCGTCCATCTATATGGGCAAGGATGTCAGAGGCATAACACTATGGGTAGAAGATGGCCAAGTGGTGAAGTGGGATGCGGAGTTAGGGAAAGACTTACTAGATGCTGTCTTCGAGATACCTGGAGCCCGATATTTTGGCGAAGTTGCTATAGGTACTAATTATCAGATACAAAGGGCAACAAGAAATATTCTTTTTGATGAGAAGATAGGCGGTACGATACACATGGCAGTAGGGCAGTCGTATAAGCAGACGGGCGGCAAGAATCAGTCTTCCATACATTGGGATATGATAACGGATATGTCAGAGAGCGGAGAGATATGGGCGGATGGTAAAATGATCTATGAGAAGGGAAAGTTTTTGATCTAGTTATCTATTTGGCAAAGGGGGCCATGCGGCCAGCAGCTCCTCTCTTCCCAAGAGAGGCTGGGGGAGTTGAAAGAAGCGAAGGCCTTGTGCAAAGCTCCTTTTTTAGTAAGAGACGTGAGTGAGTTGAGAAAGCAGCCAAGTCTATAGGTTGGAACGAATTGATTTTTAAGACAGAATCTTAAAAAGATAACCGACGTAGGCGGCACATCACTATGCTATTCTACAGCCTACTCCGAACTATTCTTTTTTCAATAGCAAAGGGGCCATGCAGTCAGTAGCTCCTCTCTTCTCAAGAGAGGCGGGGGTGAGTTGATTCCATGAGTTAAAGGTTCCAAAAATACTTCTACTTAGAATGCAACTCAGGATCGTATTTCACCACTTTAATTTTTGGCCTATTTTCAGCTATATTGTGACCATTCATTAAGGTATTAAGATCTGTAGAGTAGAGTTCTTTTGAAACGGAGTCAGTTTGCTCATAATTTATCCACAAGCCAGATTTGTAACCATTTAAATAAGCACCTTCTTGGGTTATCTTTCCTTGACTATTATGTATTTTGTGATAGCCTGTTTTCGCTCCTTTCTTGTCATAGTTGATCTCATTTATGAGTTCTTCTTTGAGATTATATTCCAGTGTTTTTCCGGTAAGCTTACCATTTTTATAATTGCAGCTACGTCTTAGCTGACCAGATGGAAAATATTCCATATCTAGGCCTTCTAAGACATCTTCTTTGTAATGCTGGATTTTGTAAATATTCCCATTGGAGTGATAACAGTTGGATGGACCATTTCTTTTGCTATTTGCATAATGACTTTCGCGACCATTTCTAATATATACCCCATAGAACAAGCCATTCTCATAAGTTAATTGATTAATCAGTTTTCCAGTCTCATCGTATTCTTTCCATTCCCCTTCTGGAATATCGTCTATGAGATTACCCTCTACAGCTATTTTACCATTAGGATAGTAATATACAAAGTTGGAGTTAGTGGTTTTAGGAGTTGGGTAGATAACTATACTATCTTCTGCTCCATATTCATTGTAAAAGGACCATTGTCCTACTTTAGCACCATATAGATAATTGCCTTTTGATCGAGGCTGTTGCCGGTATCGATAATTACTTTTATCAATAAATTGTCCATGCAAGACTGCTTGTTGAGTGAAGCAATGTGGTCTACGAAAATGGTTTTTTTCAGAAATTTTATTCCCGATAGAATCATAGGAAATATAAGTACTTGACTTTATTGCGCCACTCATAACAACTGAGTACTCTCTAGAAATTCTTAGAGGGTCATTGTCTATATAACTTTTCGAGCTTACTAAGACACCATTCTCATGTGTTTCGAAATAAGTATCTGGGTATAAATCGTTATGCCTTGAGCTTATATATTTCTTGCCATGCAATCGTCCATTTTTATAATTGATGATCACTTTATAATCTTGTTGCAGATCTGTATGTATCCACTTGCCCTGTGGTTGGCCATTAAGAAATTGGCCCTCAGCTGAGAAATAATCTTCTACACTGAATGAAACTGATCCTGTATACTTGGCAGTTTGCATAGCTCTGAATTCTCTAATAACCTTTAGATATTTTTTAGATCGTTCTTCTATGAGTTTATAATTTTCATTGATTTTGACATTAAGTATGCCTGAATGCCAACGGTCTCCATATCGTGTAAGGTACTGTCCATTCTTTTGCTTGACACCAAAAATAAGATGCCTGCTACCTGGGATCATTTTAGTTAATCTAGGTCTTCCCATGGTTGTGCAACCTACATAAGTAACTGCTAGCTGTATCGTATCGGGCATAGAACCACGGAATCGCTCTTCTACAATGGCTATGTGTTGAATAGAGTTTTCATACTTATAGTTTTCTATTATTTCGCAGGTGAATATATCCCAGTCACTTCCTTGATTGCAAAGAATTTCAGACATGGGTCCATATCTATCCCCTATCTGAAGAGCATGGGCATCAATAGAACTGATATGAAAAAGAAAGAAAAGTGCTAGACAGTATTGATACATTATTAAACTAGTTTGTATAAAGTATAAATACAATGGAAGTAAAGATTTAATTCCATGAAAACCTTTAATACAAACAAAATGTCTTGATAGACACTGAAAATAGAATGCTTTCAGCTTAGCATTGGTTTTAGATCTTCACCACCTTAAACGCTTGAGTAGGCCTGCTCTCTACCACTAGTTCGATGAAGTAAGTGCCTTTGGGCAGCGCAGAAATATTCTCTTGATGCTCCAGTGAAGTTATGGTTGTATTTTCAACTAGGGTTTTAAGTACAACTCCTTTGCTGTCCACCAGTCTTATTGTTGCTCTTTCTAAGAAATAATTTGAGATATTGATGTTCAATAAATCACTTATTGGATTGGGGTAGATTTTTATTTCTGGTTTATTGTTTACTTCAGAGCTGGCAGTACCATCTTTAACAAACTTTGGCTGCACAGTTTTACGAGCGCTTAGAAGTAGTTCTATATTTGCTTCTGCAGAAGAGCTTCCTTGTATCCAATGGGAAAATACATATCCAGGTCTAGCAACTGCTGTCAATGAGAAAGGTATCTCTTCAAAATAGTCACCCGTCCACAAAGGCTGGCCTATTCTCAACCTATTATTTATCACAACGTATCCTCGCTCTGTTTCTTGATTGACAATTTTCAGTTCATGATAAGCAGGGAGCTCTAATTCTGATAGTAGATGTTCTTTTACTTGCGTAGCCCTCTTATCAGCATAGGTGTACAGATTTCTAATTTGATAATTCCAGTTGCTAGGAGAACCTCCCCATCGATTAAAATGTGCAGGAACTTCAGTTTCTATATATGACTTTATGCTATCTATATGATTATTGATGTTGTCTGCTAGAAATCTAGAATTCATTTCGTCTGCCATCTGGTTTGCAAAGAGGATTTTGAAATTTTTATTCTCCATTAGTTTTCTGAAGATAAGTGTAGACCAAGGAGGATTAGGCCAATCCTCACCTATCGGATCTAGTACATCTGCTAAAGTGTTATCTAGGTAGCGCTCTACCTCCCATAGCCCAAAACCTATTTCTGTGTCGAATAGCACCCAGCGCCACTTGCCACCTTTCGGTCTCCAATACTTCAGATTGTTTCCTGGCCAATCACGGTTCCCATAGTAGACTTGTGTGGTGTAATACAAAGCGTAGTTTTCGAGATCTATTTGCTCACTAACTAGCTGATAGTTGGCAGGAACAGTCAGATCGTTATTTTCTATAAAATCGTACAACGCTAGATAATCAGTATTAGAGCCATGCTTGATTTCTCCTTTTAGTTCTAAGAAATCTAGGTCGTCTTTGTCTATACCAGATTTCTGAGCAAGGAAGTGTTCATTTATTTTTTCTCTTGCATTATATATACCCCAGTACTCTCCATTGATATAAGTGACGTACGGCTGCCAAGCCTGTGTCTCAAGGCCACTGTCTGACATAAGGGTGGTCATAAATCCATCTCTGATATTGGTATTGACCCAGTCATTTCCGGAGTTTCTTAAGACGATAGAGTTAAAAGAATCATATTCCAAAGCATCAAAAACGGGATAGTCTATTTTTCCTTCCCCATAATGTTTTCTTGCGAAGATGGACAATGAACGCTGGTCCCAAGCACGACTGAACCCTCCAAATATCTTTATCCCTCCATCTAAACCATATTCAAATTTTCCATCCTCGTTATAGAAAGAGATATTGACAGGCTTCTCTCTGTCCTTCCAGAAGTTGGCTCCGAAATGTGGAAAGTCTGCATTATAGTCATTGCCGTAACTATAGATCCCATTCTCCTCACCAAACATATCATCAGGATCTACAACCAAAGAAATAACAGGAAGGTCATGATCGACACCTAATAGGTAACTGTGGCTTTGTATATCGGAAGGAAGAAAGCCCGTCTTGAATTTTCTTGCTCTTACTATTGTAATAGAATTTATAGGTATAGGGCTGGTGTATCTTGCAGAAGTCGCGCGGGGAACACTGCCATCCAAAGTGTAACGAATTGTCTCAGTCGAATCTGCACCACTAAGTGTGAGAGAGAATGCGCTGGTTACTCCGCTCCCTTTAGAGAAAACTAGGTTGTCATCTAAGATGCCAGAATGACTTTCAGAGTAATTATACGTACCAGGAGTTGGCTCAGAGAAATAGCCAAGGGCGCTGTTATCAGTACTACCTATAGACACGTCAGCATTAAGATCAGGCACCACTAGACTGTC
The DNA here is from genome assembly GCA_938002665.1 of uncultured Saprospiraceae bacterium. Taxonomy (GTDB): domain Bacteria; phylum Bacteroidota; class Bacteroidia; order Chitinophagales; family Saprospiraceae; genus RFSX01. The sequence goes on from CALLAE010000033.1 coordinate 12,846, forward strand.
TACTAGAGTACCGTCAGCCGCAAAGATGGCAATGGTTTCTCCAGAGGATGAAATTTTGAAATTGCTATGATACTCCTGTTCTTCATATTCCAAGAAAACTGGTGGCTTAATACCTTCAGTTGTGCTTTCTGAGTAAAGAGCTGTAAGGAAAGGAATGAGGCTCATATCAGAAGAGGTGTTACTCTTGTTGTGCACTTGTATGGCTAAGACATTGTTATTTTCTAGAAGGGCGGTGGCAGCTGGCAATTCATATCTTTCTGGTTTGCCACCAGTATAGATTGCAGCTTCGTGATCATCTGTAGCAGTAGCATCAAAAGCAGGTGGGTCGCCTTCTAAATTATTTCCACAAAGGTACTCCCCATTAAGATATGCAATAAAGCCATCGTCATAATCTATATCGAGTATCAAGTTCTGAATGGCTTGTGGATCCGTAAGCGTAAATGTTTTTCTGAGATATACGGCTTGTGTTCTTGTAGGAATAATAGTCACATCATCATTATCTCCATAACCAAAACCAGAAGCTCCTAGTCGCCATGCAGAGTCATCATAATCAGGCAATACCCAGCTGGTGCCGATTTCTACTTCAGGAATATAATAGCTAAACTGAGCACCTTCGTTAATTATGGTACGATAGCCGCCGGTCTCGTTACGGTCTTTATCAGACGCAAAAACAATCAGATAGCTGTCTGGACCTAATGTTATTTTCGGAAGTGCCCATTTCTTACGGTCATTTGGATTATCCGTTAGAGTCATGCCTTCTAATGAAAGCTCAATGTTACCGTAGTTGTATAATTCTATCCAGTCAGGTGTATCTCCATCTTCATCTAGGAAACTGGAATTAGAGGACACCACTTCATTTATTCTTAGGCTTTGTGCTAAGCTTAAAGTTACTGATAGGGTGGTAATCAGGGTTATATAAAGAAGATTGGCCTTAACCATACAGAGAAAGATATAACTTATTTCTGGGCTTAAGCGCTATTATTTAGAAAATAGAAAAGTGAGTGACAAAATGGTGGGCTTATGAGCAGGTGATATTACTAACTTAACTTATTTGTAGGTAGTGGTATGGGTAGTCTAAAAATCTACAAGTCTAAAATCTAAAATCTAAAATCTAAAAAGTCTATAAGTCTAAAAAGTCTAATAGTCTAAAATCTAAAAAGTCTAAAAATCTAAAGTCTACCTTACTGTTTCAACACCTTAAATGAACTAGTCTTTACGTCTGGGCCAGACAATTCTAAGAAGTAGATGCCTGCAGGGTGGTTTTCTAAATTCACTTCTATCTCTAATTCACTAGTCATAACTTCCGAATCGAT
>CALLAE010000034.1 GCA_938002665.1 uncultured Saprospiraceae bacterium
CCTATATAAAAGCAGTTTACAACCCATAGGGCCGTCTTCCTGCACGCGGGATGGCTGGATCAGGCTTTCGCCCATTGTCCAATATTCCTTACTGCTGCCTCCCGTAGGAGTCGGGTCCGTGTCTCAGTACCCGTGTGGGGGATCACGCTCTCACGCCCCCTAACTATCGTCGACTTGGTGAGCCGTTACCTCACCAACAATCTAATAGTACGCACACTCATCTTATACCGGCCGAAACCTTTAATTATAACCTTTTATAAATCATAATGCCATGGGGTATTTACTCCGTTTCCAGTGTGTGTCCCCCAGTATAAGGTAGATCGTGTACGCGTTACTCACCCGTGCGCCGGTCGTCGTCCAGAGCAAGCTCTGCCGTTACCCCTCGACTTGCATGTATTAAGCCTCCCGCTAGCGTTCATCCTGAGCCAGGATCAAACTCTCCATAGTATTGCTCTTTATAGTGCTATTCCGATAAATCGGAATTACTAAAGTCTAATTTGTTATCCACTGAACTCAAGTGTCTTTTTACCTAAAATTACCATGTCAATTTTCTCTTTAGCCGCTTCCTTCGAAACGGACGGCAAAAATACTACTACTTCATCCTAACTTCCAAGGAAAAACTCAATTAATTTTTAACAAAAATTAAATGAGGTTAAGAGAGTTTTTTAAAGAATACTTGGCAAGTAAATATGCTTTTTTGCGATTCTTAATTCTGATCCTATTGCTGAGAATTGTTTCAAAGCTAGAAGCTTTGATCTTTTTGAAGAGACTGTAATAAAAAATGTAGGCGATATAAACTCCAAACCGGGCTGATTTAGGTAGCTGAGTAATGCCAGAGAGTCCGTTTTTAAAGTCTATTTCGATATCTGCTTCTATAATCTTTTTATCTGCGTCAGAAAAGCTACTCATATCGACGTTAGGGAAGTAGGTTCTACCCTTATTTAGATAGTCATCTCTTATATCTCTAAGGAAATTTATCTTTTGGAAGGCGGATCCTAGGGACATAGCTGTCTCTTTTAGATGTTGGTAAGTATTTTCATCATTATCTGTGAAAACCTTTAAACACATCAATCCAACGACTTCTGCAGAGCCATATATGTACTTTTTGTATAGCTCTACATCATATTCTACTGGTTCTAAATCCATTTTCATGGACCTCAAAAACGCATCAATCAGCTCGGTGTCTATTGCGTATTTTTTAACTACTCGCTGGAAAGAATGGAGTACTGGATTCAGGCTGATGCCATCCGCAATGGCTTTATGCGTCTCAGCTTTAAACTCATCTAAAAGCGTACTTTTTTCGTACCCATGGAAAGTATCTACTATCTCATCAGCAAATCTTACAAAACCATAGATGGCGTAAATGGGGTCTCTTAGTTCTTTTGCAAAAAGCTTTATACCTAGAGAAAAAGAAGTGCTGTACCTATTCGTAATAAGCTGGCTACATTCTTTACAAACTTGATGATAGAGATCAAGCATACTTTTGGTTCTGTTTTATAATTTCATTAGCCACAACTTGACCAGATATAATGGAGGGTGGTAAGCCCGGACCTGGGGTTGTAAGCTGACCAGTAAAGTACAAATTAGACAATTTCTTGCTTTTCAAAGAAGGCTTTAGAACTGCAGTTTGCAAAAGTGTATTGGCAAGTCCATAGGCGTTTCCCTTGAATGAGTTATAAACTGACTTGAAATCTGAAACTGAGAAGAACTTTTTGAAGACGATGTTCTCTTTGAAACTTACATCAATGTGCTTTTCTATTCTGTCCAACATTACATTTAGATAGTGTTCTGAGATCTCTAGACTATCTTTCAATCCTGGACCAACTGGCATGAGGAGAAACAAGTTCTCCATGCCTTCTGGGGCAACCGTCAGGTCTGTTTTAGAAGGGCAACAAACGTAGAATAAGGGATCATCTGGCCAATCTAAATCTTTGTAAATCTGATAAGCATGATGTTGAAAGTCAGCATCAAAAAACAGATTATGGTGCTCTAGGCCAGCTAACTTTTTGTTTACTCCGAGGAACACCAATAGACTAGAAGGTGCCATTTTCCTTGAATCCCAATATTTTTCTGAATAATTGCTAAAAACGGAATCCGTCAACTTACGATCTGTATGATGATAATCCGCATTAGAAACTACTAAATCAGCTAAGAATGTATAATTAGAGGTCTTGACAGCTGTTATGTGGGCATCTTTGTAGGTGAACTTGTCTACCTCTTCATTAAACTTAAAGGTTACTCCTACATCAAGAGCTATCTTATAAAATGCTTCTGCGATCTTATACATACCTCCTTTTGGATACCATGTTCCTAATTTTATATCTGCATAATTCATCAAGCTGTAGAGCGCAGGTGTATCTTGAGGGGTAGCTCCTAGGAAAAGAACAGGAAATTCTAGAATTTGCCTCAATCTAGTATCTGATACAACTTTCTGAATCTCTTTAGAAATGGAACTGAACATTTGTAGCTGTAGAGCACTTTTGAGGATTCTGAGATCAATAAACTCTGACCACGAAAGGCTGGGCTTCCATACAAACTCACTCATCCCCACTTCATACTTATACTTTGCTACGGATAGAAACTTTTCCAACTTGTGTCCTGAACCTGTTTCTATATTTTCGAATAGACTCTGGAGTTCTTTAAAATCAGAAGGAAGGTTGATTTTGTCATCTTTGAAAACAACTTTGTAAGAGGGATCTAAACGGATAAGCTTGTAGAAGTCAGAAGATGTATATCCGAATTTGTTATAAAACTGCTCAAAGACTTCTGGCATCCAATACCAACTCGGTCCCATATCGAAGGTGAATCCATCAGCTTTGAAATAATTAATACGCCCTCCTGGTTTGTCGTTTTTTTCTAGTACTGTTACGTCATAACCATCTTTGGCCAAAATGCTTGCTGCACTCAAGCCTGCTATACCTGCCCCTACTATTATTACTTTTTTCAATCTGGGCGAAAGTTATAACTTAATATCAATCCGCCTTTAAAAGAAATAAAATAAAAATGCCCGGGAAAGTCCCAGGCATCTAAAAAATTATATTGTACTCTAAAGATTACTCTCTCCCGCCATCAAGACGGTCCTGAAGCTCTTTAAGTTCATCCCACTTACCATTAGCTGCTAGAGTAGATTGCTCTGGCCATGTGGCAGGATTATGCATTTTGTATCTAGGTCCTGCATTATCAAGTATCTCTTGGAGTCTTTCTACCGGAGCATCTGCTAACTCTTGAAATGTATTAATTCCTCCATTGTTAAGATGCTCAGCAATCTTAGGGCCTATACCTTCTATCTTCTTAAGATCATCAGGAGTAGCTGAAGTTGAGGGCACTGTGGTAACCACATCTTCTTTTACTTTCTCAACCGCAGGAGCTTCTTCTTTTACTTCTTCCACTACTGGTGCAGTTTCCACTTTGGACTCCTCTATGACTGGAGCTTCTGCTGCAGGTGGCTCTACTTCTTCCTTTACAGGGTCAGCTGCAGGCGGAGGAGGTGGCGGCGGTGGCGGCGGTGGCGTAGCTTCATTGAAAGCTCCTTTTAGCTCTGAGAATACACCGAGATCACCTAGAGTGGCGCTTTCAGATCTAGAATTCTGCTTGCTAATTGCTTTCTTAGTCTCTTTACGCTGTGTATCTTTTTCTTTTCTAACCTCTCCCTCTGCTTCTCTCTTAATGTCTTCTAGGTATCTAAGGTGAGAAACAATGATTCTCTTGTCATCTCTATTGAACTCAATTACCTTTACGGTTAACTTTTCATCAACAGCAGCGTTAGATCCATCTTCTTTCTTAATATGCTTGAATGGTGCAAAAGCTTCAAGTCCATAAGGTAACTGAACGATAGCACCTCTGTCTTCTCTCTTTATAACTGTCGCTTCGTGGTATGATCCTTCTGGGAATACATTCTCGAAAGTATCCCAAGGGTTCTCTTCTAATTGCTTGTGTCCTAAGGATAGTTTTCTACTTTCTAGGTCTACCTCAAGTACTTGGACATCAATGTTTTCTCCTACTTTGGTAAATTCAGATGGATGAGAATATCTCTTAGTCCAAGAAAGGTCTGAAATGTGGACCATGCCACCTATTCCTTCTTTCAGCTCAACGAAGACACCATAAGGTGTAAGGTTTTTGACTTCACCTACATGCTTAGAATCGACAGGGTACATGTCTATAACTTTCGTCCATGGATCGTCTAAAAGTTGCTTAATACTTAGAGACATCTTTCTGTCATCTCTATCAATAGTCACCACCTTGGCCTCAAACTCCTGACCTAAAGAGAAATACTCTCTTGCGTTTACAGGCTGGTTGCTCCAAGTAACTTCTGAAACGTGGATAAGACCTTCTACTCCTGGTATGATTTCCAAGAAAGCACCATAGTCTTCTATATTGACAATTCTACCTTTAATAGCAGAGCCTTCTACTACTTCTGCACCTAATACTTCCCATGGGTGCGGCTGTAATTGCTTGAGACCAAGTGAGATTCTTTTTTTGTCTTCATCGAAATCTAGAACAACTACATTCAGCTTTTGATTCAGTTCTAAGACTTCTGAAGGATGATTGATTCTACCCCAAGAAATATCCGTGATATAAAGCAGGCCATCTACACCTCCAAGATCCATAAAGGCTCCAAAGTCTGTAATATTCTTAACAAGACCCTCTAGAACTTGTCCTTTTTCAAGACCCCCAATGATAGCTTCTCTTTGTTCTGCTAGATCAGATTCTATTAGTGCCTTGTGTGATACAACAGCATTTTTGATCACTTCATTGATCTTGACCACTTTAAATTCCATGCTCTTACCTAAATAAGAATCATAGTCAATAATCGGCTTGATATCTATCTGTGAACCAGGGAGGAAAGTCTCTAGACCATTCATATCCACGATAAGTCCACCTTTAGTCTTACTTACAACTGTTCCAACTAAGATGGTACCATTTTCGTAAGAATCAACTATGTCATCCCAAGCCTTGATAAGCTTAGCCTTTCTTCTGGATAACTGAAGCTGACCCCTATCATCTTCTTTGGCTTCAATATAAACCAATACTTTATCACCAACTTTCATGTCAGGGGTATCCCTAAACTCAGTCAATGAAATCAATCCATCAGACTTGTAATTAATATCTAGCAATACATCCCCTCCATTGATGGAAGAAACAGTTGCTTCTACTAATTCATACTGAGAAATGCTATTAAGAGATTGCTCATAATCAGCGAGATATTTTTCTATCTCAGATTCAGTATAATTTAGTTTTACTTTGTTGGTTATAGTCCAATCAAAGTCATCATGTGGCGTAGAAGCCAGTTTGGAGTTTTCGTCCTCAATTTCGAGCTCTATCTGCTCAGGACCATCATCTTCTTTTTTTAGGGTACTTTTTAGCTCTTCCCCAGAAGATTCTACTTTAGCTTCGGTTGCTTCAGTTTTTACAAGATTCTCGTCATTAGACATAAAGAATTCAGGTTTGTATGCTTTCTTCAAATAAGAAAACAGGGTTAAAAAATAAGGAGCGCAAAGATAAATAATTTATTTGAAAAGAAATGCTTGAAAAACGTGGGCGAATTATCATATTTTGTTGAGAAATATGCTTCATGAATACTAAAAGACCCTGGGTGAATTTTTACCCAAAAGGATGTCCAGCGAATATAGACGACTCCGCCTATCCGACTATTGTAGACTATATAGATGAGGTCTGCAAAAAGCATGGCAAGAAACCAGCCTTCTCCTCTATGGGGATAGATCTTAGTTTCAAGCAGCTGGATGAGATGAGTACGCAGTTTGGTGCTTATCTAAGGAGCAGAGGTCTAGAGCCAGGAGACAAGATAGCTATCATGATGCCTAATATTCTTCAGTATCCTATTGCTCTTTTTGGAGCATTGAAGGCAGGCCTTATTGTGGTCAATACCAATCCGCTCTATACACCTAGAGAGATGGAGCATCAGTTTACAGATAGTAGTGTGAAAGCCATCGTGATGGTGGAGAATTTTGCTCACAATCTGGAAAAGATTCTGGACAAAACAGAAATCAAAACCATCATTCTGACTAACATAGGAGAGCTACTGGGCTCATTTAAGGGTTCTATGATCAACTTCGTGATAAAGAATGTGAAGCGTATGGTACCCAAGTATAAGCTTCCTAATGTGGTGATGATGAAGAATGCAATAGAGGCCGGTAAAGGTTTTGAAATTCAGCCATTCGAAAATCAACCAGAAACAGTCATCGTGCATCAATATACTGGTGGCACTACTGGGGTCAGCAAAGGGGCGATGCTAACTAATAAAAACCTAGTCTGTAATATGTTGCAGCTTAAGTCCTTCTTAGAGCCATCTGTAAAAGATATTGATCAATTAAATATTCTATCTCCTCTACCACTTTATCACATTTTTGCTTTCACTGTAAATTGCCTAGCCACAATGGACTTAGGTGCTAGATCGATTCTGATAGTCAATCCTAGAGATCTCAAATCTGTTGTCAAAGAATTTAAAAGATACAAAATACATGGCATGTCGGGGGTAAATACTCTCTATAATGCTCTGGTCAACTTTGAAGGTTTCAGATCAGCCAACTGGAAAGAAATAAAATTTGCAGCAGCTGGAGGGACCGCATTACAAAAATCTGTGGCTAAAGAATGGGAGGATCTTACTGGTTCTCAGATAGTAGAAGGATATGGAATGACGGAGGCATCTCCTGTCGTAACATCTAATCCTATAAATGCTAACAAGGTGGGAACAACGGGTATCCCAGTCCCTTCTACGGATGTCAGGATAGTAGGAGATGATGGAACGGAGCAAGCGCAAGGAGGCATAGGGGAAATCCAAGTTAAAGGTCCTCAGGTAATGAAGGGCTATTATAACCAACCTGAAGCTACTGCAAATACCATTACTACAGATGGATGGCTCAATACTGGAGATATAGGAATGATAGATGAAGAAGGGTACCTAAGTATTGTGGATAGAAAAAAAGATATGATTCTCGTATCTGGATTCAATGTTTATCCAAATGAAATAGAAGACGTCATATGTCTCCATGCTAAAGTAGATGAATGTGCTGCAATAGGAGTTAAGAATGAGAAGTCAGGTGAATCTGTAAAAGTCTTTGTTGTAAAAAAAGATAAGTCACTCAAAAAAGATGAACTTCTAAAACATTGTAAAGAAAATCTGACTGGCTACAAAGTTCCTAAGCAAGTAGAATTTGTGAAGGACTTACCTAAGTCAAATGTGGGAAAGATACTTAGGAGGAAACTGAAGGAGTAGGATAATTATATGAGCTGGGATAGAGTATCAATACTACTGTACTAATGGATAATGAGGTGGGCATAAAAAAAGTGGATAACTGAGTAATTATCCACTTTGTATTTTTTTGTTGGCTGTCTGTATTATTCTTTGACCAATTCTAGGTCGATTGTCTCAGAAACTTCTGGGTGGAAATTAATGATTGCAGAATAGGTTCCAATTTCTTTAGGATCTTCTGGCAGTGCTACTTTCTTTCTTTCGATTTCAATATCAAACTTGTCTTTAAGAGCAGCTAGCACCTGTACATTGGTTACTTTTCCGAAGATTTTTCCTGAGGTACCAGACTTAACTCCGATAGTCAGTGTCTGTCCAGAAATCTTAGCTGCCATTTGCTTGTAATCTTCGAGCTTAGCATTTTCTTTTGCCTGTATATCCGAAATTATCTTGTCTAGCTTAGCCTTGTTGGTAGCATTAGCTATAACGCCGTAACCTTGAGGTATCAAATAGTTTCTACCATACCCAGGCTTTACTTTGACCACATCATGCTTGTAGCCAAGATTTTCTACTGTCTGTAAAAGTATAATGTCCATAACTATATTATGCTTAGCTGTTATTTAAGTAAATCTGCAACATAAGGAAGCATGCCTAAGTGCCTTGCTCTTTTAACTGCGATAGCTACTTTCTTCTGATACTTCAATGAGTTTCCTGTAATTCTTCTTGGCAATAATTTTCCTTGAGGATTAATGAACTGAAGAAGGAAATCAGGATCTTTATAATCAATATGCTTGATGCCGAATTTCTTGAAACGGCAATATTTTTTCTTGTCTTTTCCTAGATTAGGATTGCTTAAGAATTTTATATCATCTCTAGATGCCATAGCTCTTAGTTTTAAAATTTAGGAATTACTCTTCTTCAGATGAAGGTTTCAAAACACCACCATCCATTCTTGCTTTCATAGCATTGAGGTCGCTCCACTTACCATCAGCGGCAAGCTGCCCTTGGTCTGGCCATGTAGTCGGATTATGAACTGCAAAGGCGGGTCCTCCTTTAGTAAGGATATCCTTAAGTTCAGCAGGTGTGGCTGCAGATAACTTGCTATAGGTATTGATTCCTGAAGTGGTCAAGAGCTTAGCCACTTTAGGGCCTACTCCTTCAATAAGTGTCAGATCGTCCTTGGCTACTCTGTACTTAGTAGGTTCGCTTTTGTTATCATCTTTATTAGATGATTTTTTAGCTGTACCGATGAGACCATTTCTTTTGTCTTCATTGTACTTAACACCATACTTATCTAACTTAACAGTCAAGAATCTCATGATTCTTTCATCTCTTCTCATGGCTAATTCCATTTTGGGAATAACTGAACCATCAGGAGTCTGAAACTCAATGCACTTATAAAGGCCTGAATGCTTTTTGTTAATAGGGTAAGCTAGCTGCTGGAGACCGATGTTGTCTACATTTACAATAGTAGCACCTTCGTCGGAAATAAGCTTTTCGTAAGCTTTGGCTGCCGTTTGCGCTTCATCACCTGGCAGAACTGGATCGATGATGAACGTAATCTCGTATTGTCTCATTAAATGAGTTGATTATGAACAAATTTTCAAAAGGGCTGCAAATATAGGTCATATCATATGGTAATGCAAAACAAATATCACAATAAGCTTTGGACCATGTAGGCTGGATAATTTCACATTTATCAAGACTGCTTACAAACTAACTCACATATAGAAGTTTAGATATGTGAGAAATGTATATTTATATCAAATTTCAATAGAAGAAACTATGAAAAACTTAAAATCACTCGTTCTATTATTGGCAATATCCTCTCTAATTGTTGCTTGCAAGAGTCAAAAAAGCCAAATGACTAATATGGGAGAAAACATAGGAGCGCCTATAAAAAAGGCTAATCCAATAAGCTTTTCCAGTCTACTAAATAAAATAGAGACTCAAGATACGGTCAGAACTCAACTCAAGGCCAAAGTAGAAGGTGTCTGTCAGGTTAAGGGATGCTGGATGAATCTTGTGCCGACAGCAGGGGCTACTGCTGACGAATCCATCTTTGTGAAATTTAAGGACTATGCTTTCTTTATGCCACTCGACTTAGCTGGTCAGAATGTTATCGTAGATGGCATTGCTTATAAGGAGGTTACTTCTGTGGACGAGCTTAGGCATTATGCAGAAGATGAAGGTAAAAGTGCTGAAGAAATCGCTAAGATTACTGAGCCAGTGGAAGAGCTTAAGTTTATGGCTGATGGGGTGATTATTTTGAAGTAGAGAGTTAAAAACTCATAACTCATCCCTTGCTATTTCATTACTACATGTCGATAACTACTTTTTGCATGTAAACACTATTGTTCTCATAGACTTTCAAGAGATAGAGGCCTGATGGCTGCATAGATAGATTGATAGCTGTCTCGTCAGTAAGATCCTTAATCACAATCAAATTACCACATAGATCGTATAGCTCAAATCGACCATTGACTATTCTACTAAACTGAATATAGCCATCTGTAGGATTTGGGAAAATTGCTAATTTCTCAGTTTCGAAATTCTGGTCTTCAATTGCGCTAAGATCATTGACAAATACAGATCGGGTTCTATTAGTTCTGACAGGAGGATTAGCATCAAAATAGATATCAGCATTATTACGAATGACATCCTGATGGATCAATGTGTTTTCTCTTATACCTATTTTAAATGTAACAAAGCCTTGTGAGCCCGAATTGTCCACTGTGGAATCCGGAAGGAATATATGGGGGAAATCAAAGCGCAGAACACCAGATCTTTCCAGCGTTACAACTAGTTTATCAGGATGACTAGAGTCAACAAATTCTATAGTAGAGATGTCCAAGAAATCCACATCTAATGAATCTATTATAAAGACGTGCTCAGCATAATCGTTTCCAGTGTTCTGAAATCTAATGGTATACAGAAGTGTATCTTCTTCTAGTATTTCTTGATTGGGTCTATTAGGTACAACTAGTTTATCATTGGGGTCCCAAGCACACATAATGGGAGAGCTGTAGGTCAAGCTTTCATCCTGATAGTCAGCATTATCTAGGTCTGCATCTAATTGAAAAGTCAAACCTTCACCTACATTAGCATCTGGTGGCCCAGGAATTGTTACCTCAACATACCGACGAAAAGAGTGGCTCGGTGCTAACTCAGGAAGAGTCCAGCCTATTCTAAAACCATCTATTGTATCTGCCACCGCTGCTAGACTTGCTTGAAAACCAGCTGGGTAAACACTTAGCCACAGGGTACCAGAAATGCTTTCAGTACCAACATTTTTCGCAGATGTGTAAAGTCTTTGCATCGTATTACATCTTGCACCTAGAAACAAACTCTTTTCAATTCTTGCTTCTTCATAGAGCGCTTTGATACCTATCTCTATTCTCTTATACTCACCTGACCCAAAATTAATTCCTTTGTGATCAGTAGTAAGATCCCACTTTGATTGATCTATTTGAGGAAGGAAATTGTAATCGCCTTCCTGAAGATAAAGTGGTGGGCCAAGTTGATCAGTGACAAAATATTCTGTATCAATTGGCTCTACTTTTACTGATGATCCAAAGTAAAAAGTTTCTATCGTGTCTTTGATACCATTTCCATTGAGGTCTAAGAAATATGAAATTTGGGCTCTTGGAGTACTATCGCATAGATTAAGAACATCCTCTTTTTCGCTACATGTAGCACCATTCGCACTCATAAAATAGTCTTCGAAATTAATACCATTGCAGATGTACAAATAGTCGCACTTATTTAATTGGGGATTGTTTCTGAAAAAACCTCTGAAGTCATACCTAGTGCCCATAGAAGGCAAGTAGCCTATTAGCTCCATGTTTTCAAAAAGACTGACATCTCTTAGCTTTTCGTTTCCGTCGATATAGAATCCGCCCGTTAAATATTCTAATTGACTTAAGCCATTTAGGCTTACAAGTTGATCGTTATTTTTTATGGTTAATTGATCTCTGTTTAGGACGAAACTACCTCCTATAGAATCGATTTTTTGTCCTTCTAAGTTTGCTAAATTTGGGTTATCGGCTATGCTGAGTCTACCTATGATTCTGCTTAAGCTGGTGAGGCCTGCGAGTGATTTCAAGCCTGGGTTATTAATTATCCGCAAGGTTTCAATCTCTCTCACGTTGTTTAAAAAGAATAGATCAGGCAGAAGTTTTTGATTGGAGATATAAATTGTTTCCATCTTTTGATCAGGAATTATCTTATCAAAAGAAATCAGGCTTTCATTGTCTGAAAGCGACAAATAGTTGCTTACTCTTAATGAATTTTTAAATGGAATAGATTCTAGATTATTACATGCTCCTATGGACAGTTCACTAACTAGCTCAAGGGCACCAAATCCATCGGATGAACTTAATACCGGGCAGTTAAATATTCGAATATAATTAAGGCTATCAGCCCCAGAGTCGGCTGCATCAGATCCATATCCGGTGATGCTACTGAAACCATTGATGGTGGAAAGTTGATCATTTCTTTGGATTCTTATTCCTTTCCCATTAACGAGATTATTGAATCCTGAAATAGATTCTAAAAGAGGATTATCTCCAACATTGATTTCAGCATTACCACAACTGAGAAGGTTCTCAAAGCCGTCAATAAATCTTAAGGAGTTGTTTTCACTAATAATGAGAGTCCATGGCGTACTGGGATTCAAATAAGCACCTACTGACTGAAGGTTATTAAGTGCAGATAAATCTGCTAGTAGATTATTATGACTAATTGAAAGTCTATTGTTTACTGATTTTAGGTTTTCGAGGCCCGAAAGGCTTTCTAGCAAAGGACAGTTCGTCAAATCGAAGTTTCCTTCAACATTTAAGATCTCCGAGAATGCATCTAAGTTAGAAACTCCAGAAATCTTTACATCATCTACTAAATTTTTACAATTGGGGAAATCAATTTTAAACTGATCTAACTCTGCTTGACTTTGGATGATCAGATCTCCTATAGGACAATCTTGAGAAGAGACCGAAAAACTAGTCAGTATTAGGCAAAGAAATAGAAAGTGCTGTTGCATAATGATCAATTTATAAATTGATTTCCTTAGTAAACAAAAGGTTACTTATTAATCTGGGATATATAATCAGTCCTAAATGCCAGTTATTTAAATAAATAAGTAACAAGGTACTGAAAGCTCTTTGGCACAAATTTTGGCAACATATTAGAAAAAAACTACCTGTGTTGGAATTGATATATACCCTTGTAATATGGGCATT
>CALLAE010000035.1 GCA_938002665.1 uncultured Saprospiraceae bacterium
CTGGGTCAAAAAACGATAACAAACTACATTACCACTGAAGAACCAGGAGAACATGACAAGTACAAGGTATTCTTCAAAAAAAATGTAGGTATCGTTCTTCTACAAGAAATTGCCACTGGAGAGTATTGGGAACCACTAAACAATGACAATTAATATTAAAATTACTGCTCAGCTCAGATAAAGAGGTCAGTCGTTTCAAGTTGCTCTACAGCACTAACAGCTGTCTCTTTATCTCTATTTCCTATTGCTGAAATAATATTCTCAAAATGTATCAAGTACCAATCAGCAATATCCGACATCGGTAATGAAGTGGCCGCTGCATAATTATCAGACCCCATCGCTTCTCTATACACCTCATCACAGACAAGTTTCTCAATTGCAGCTGCCAAGCCCTCTATATCTCCTGGCTGAAAATATTCACCTCTATACCCCTCTTCCTCTATAAGCTCTTTTAAATCTCCTATATTAGGTAAGACCACCGCCTTGCCATAGCTACCCGCTTGATGCAGAACGCCTGAGCTTCCTGTTGTACTAGTATAAGGAAAAACTACTATTGTACTATCAGAAAATATCTTAGGTACTTCTTCTTCCTCCACATAGCCTGTGAAGTTTATATCCTTCACCTGCTTGTATTGCTCCTGCACACCTGCCAGGTAGCCTTTTACATTAGGATTATCTGTTCCTGCTATAACGATTTCTATTTCCTCACCCGTCCGCCCGCGAACTAGTTCCACAGCCTCTATCATGGCCTCTACTTTCTTATATGTTCCAAACTTTCCGAAAGTCATTACTTGCTTCTTAGTGCTATTCTTTTTTTCTGGCAAGTCCACTATCTCAAAAGAACCATGAGGTATAAGAGCGACATTCTCAGCCTTATACTTCTTTTCCAGGATCTTGACATACTTAGGCATAGTGACGGCCATCAGATTAGACAATAATAAGATCTTAGTCAGAACAGTACCTATACCATTATAGATCAGCTTCATAATAGGATTCTTAGTAATCCCGGCAGACTCATAATCAACAGTCTCCGTAATATTATGTAATAGGACAATAGAAGGAATACCTAAGAGTCTATTTATCGCTGGTGCTAAAAGACCTAGTGCTCCAGCCACCTTTTTGTCTCCAAAGGATAGAAACTGAATATTAAACAAAGCTAAGTCTGCCTTATACTTTCTGATATTCTTAATAACAGAATAGACATTGAGTACGCTATTAAATTTCCAACAGGGCACAATAGTTATCTTGCAGTTACCCACCGCTGATTCTTCGGGGTACTCTCCATCTATTTCATCAGTCAAGATGATAATTTCCTCTACTTCTTCTTTGGTTTTTAAATTTTGTACCAAGTGAAAAGCATATTCATTTAATGTGCCTTTGCTCGGAGGATATGGACTAACTATTGCGATTCTCATAGTATTGTTTTTTGACCCTTAGCTGCTTTTAGATAAAAGCAAAACTGAGCTGGTCGGTTTGGTAATTTTTTTAAATTCTATTCTAAATAAACTGACTTGCATGACTGACAAAAGTAGTAGCATACCTGCCATAAGAAACAACTGGATAGTGAGTACCTGGATAAGGCTTTCATGGAAAAAATAAATCAATATTATTTGGGCTAGCCCAAATAATAACGAAACGTATACTTGTCCATATTTCTTTAAAGAAAGATTGTAATAGACAAAAACATTAGCACAAGCAAATAGACTCGTCAGCAAGGCATAGATCCATAGGTAAGAAGATACAGAATCATAATCCGCACCAAAGGCTATACGCATAAAATCTTCTCCCCACCAATAGCAAGCTGCCACCATCACCGTTCCTATCACTCCTACAACGAGCAGCGCAGCAAAAAACAAAACACCATGAGGCTTTCCATTTTTCTCTCTCTCTATAACTTTAGGAAATAGTATGGTAACTACTGTCCAGGTTGCAAAAAATACTGCTCTACCTAACAAAGCCATAGAAGCATATAAACCAGCTTCGTGAGCAGAGAAAAAATGCTTAACTAGGACAACATCACTATTATTTATCATAATCTGGCTCAGCTCATACATAGCTATCACACCTAAAAAAGGTAAGACTGAAGCAAGTCTATGCTGAGTGACATCTACCGATGGCAGAGTAATCTTCTTACCCACCATTGTAAAGACAAATGACAAGAAGAAACCTATAGATACGATCTCAGACCCCCATCCCATTCCTTGAAATAGATACAATAGGGATATGGTCGCTACGACTCTGACTATCATCTCTATGAGGTAAGTCAACGCCAGACTTTTAAAAGCAGTAAGGCCTTGATAATAACCTCTAGAAAAACTCAAAAGAAAATAAAATGGGATTCCCATAAACAAGATCACCAAAGCAGTACTGTCACTAAACTGAAGAAAGCCACTGATACTATAAGAGGCTAACAATAAAAGCACTGTAATTGCAAATGCTACCTGAGTCAGTCTCTTTTTTAATAAGACCAAAATATCCAGTTTACCTTCAGCAGCAAGTTTCGCAACTGTTAACTGAATACCCATAGCAGCAAAAGATAACACCATAACGATTGTAGCTATCATATTAGCTTCAGAAAAGCCTTCGGGACCTAACCATCTACCTAGACATAAATTCAAGCCATAGTTACCTACATTCACAAGGAAAGTAGCTGCAAATAAGATGGCTCCATCATCTAAAGTATTCGATATGTCTTTGAGAAATTTCATGGCTATACTAATGCGCTGCAGAATGAATTAGGCTCTTTGGAAAGTAAAGTATCTATTGAACTTAGAAAGGTGCAAGAACTCTTCTGCGGGATGAGCCGACGTACTTTTGATAATGAATTTCTTACCGTTTCTCTTTGCAGTCTTATGTGCGATGGCTAGTGCATTGACACCAGTAACATCTAATTGGTTGAGCTCTGAGATGTCTAGATAACAATCCTTTTGTGAGCTAGCAATAAGCTCTACTATATCTTTTCTGAAATTCATTGCACTGGCTGAAGTTAAGCTACCGCCAAGAGCTACTGAGATAGGAAGATTGTTCTCGATGTTTTTGAAACTTACATTTAAATTTTTCATGACCCTTATAATTTTACTTTTGAAATAATTTTAATTCAAAGTTAAGGGCAGAACAAAGGTCATTTCCTGAACTTTAGGTTTATGAATGCGTAGGAAAGATTTTTAGTAAATATTCTCCGTTTTTTAGTTGATTAGAATTTTAGCCCTGCTGTAACTGAGACTTCCTGAAAAAGGTGCTCTCCTAAAGCTGTCGCATTGGAGGCACTATTGGTAGCATATTTCGCATTAAGGAAAAGGTCATTTTTAAAATAATAACCTAGTCTCGCTTCTACTTTGGAGACAGCCTGACTACTTTCCTTATCTATCCTTTGCTTACCGAAACTAGCTTGTAGATGATACTTGAATGAAGAAGGTGAATCATAATTATCAATTAGCATAAATAGCTCCGCTAACACAAACTGTTCTGGACTAAAGTAATTCTCAAAACGTTGCCTATATGACAGGTAATTGACATTAGCACCTACGCGTACAAGCGGGACTTTTGCTATGGAATAGTACAAAGACGTGTAACCAAGTATTCTAGTATTATCATCAGACTGTGGGCTATATACGCCACTCATATAAAAACCCCATTTGGGGGTAAGCATAATATTAGAACTAAGTGACAAGTGTCTCATCAGAATATCCCTTTCTATGAGATCTACTGTATAACTTTGAACTTCATTAGTATACTCAAGTTTGGAATAGAGCTTATCTGATAAAAACATTTCCAAGCCAGATTTCAGCAATACACGTTCTGTAGTTACTCTGTCTGATCGTCCCGAGGCCAGACCAGCACCTAGATTTAATTTTAGTTTCTTATTGATATGGTAATAATCGGAAATGACAAAACTTTGCTGACTGGCTTTCTCCACTGCAGTCTTAGTTTTCCTTAGTTCTGCATCTATACGCAGCTTATGCTTATCCACTATATTACACGAAAGTTCAAACTGGCTAGTGCGGCCTGCGTTGCCACCTAGATCTCGGGATGCAATATACGTGGATGATACAGTACACTTAGAGGCTATGTTTAGTTCGTCCATAAGCCCTAGCGCTTGGGCATTATGTGGGTCAGCTCGCAATAGCTTAGCGAGGCTCTTCTTGGCAATGTTGATTTCGCCACGCTTAAAATGATCGTAAGCTTTTGCTATTATGACATACTTCCTAGACGTCAATGCGCTGGAATTTCCAGGCCTAAGGGCAAGGGCCTTATCCAGATATTCCAAAGCTAACTCATTATTTTGCATAGCAGCATACGAATTGGCATAACCTAGATTGGCAACAAAATTATCTGGCTGCCGAGAGAGTATATCTGCATAGATCTGCTGGGCAGCAATAGCGTTTTTGTTCCATAGGTAGGCCTCTCCAAGATTAAGTTCTATCTCTATATCTTGAGGATAATCTTCATCTAGTTGTAAGAAAAATTCTAAGGCCTGGATAGGAGAACCGCCTAAGCCTAAGGCTCTGCCAAAGCAAATTCTAGCGGTCTTATCATATACTCCAATATAATTTTTGAAAAAAGCTTGGGCTGCCGGGTAGTCTCCTGCTTCTAGCAAATTATAACCTTCCTGCATAGGTTCCTGAGCCCCTAGCACGGAGATATAAAAAAAACAAAAAATAGTAAGACCTTTCTTCAACAGTGCACTTTTGTAATTCAAATTTCAATAAACTAGCGGGTGCCTGTGGTTTGTTTAGCAGTTTGGTAGGATTTCTTCTTTTTTTAGAATCCTAACTTACTGTTTAGAGACTGGCAGTATCATTTTACTTTTGGCTGCGTTGTATAAAATTTTATTGTAAAGGTCTACGGGGTCAAATGGCTTGCAGAGATAGTCATCCATACCCGCCTGTGTTACTTTCTCTATCACGTCAGATGAGACTGATGCAGAAAGCGCAATAATTGGGATAGAAGCATATCTCCCACCTTTCTTTCGTAACTCAGCGACAGCAGTATAACCATCCATGACAGGCATCCTGAGGTCCATGAGTACTAAATCATAATGCTCTTGCTCTATCTTATCCAGAGCTTCTTGTCCATTTCTAGCTTCATCATAGGCTACATTCCACTTTTGAAAAAACTGCTGGATGACCATTATATTCATTTCGTTATCATCGACAACTAGCAGCTTAGTTCCTTCCAGATCAAAGGATCTATCAGTAGTTGTATCGAGCTCCAGTAGATTTTTCTTTTCAACTTTTTTATAATCGAGCTCAAACCAAAATTTAGTGCCCTTACCTATTTCACTCTCGACTTGTATATCTGAGCCTAGCAGGTTAAGAATTTTCCTACTGATGGCAAGACCTAAACCTGTACCGCCATACTTCAGGCTAGTATCAGACTCTGCCTGGGTAAATCTTTCAAATATGTAAGCAAGCTTATCCTGAGAAATGCCTATCCCAGTATCTTCTACTGTAAACCTAAGTCTATTGGTTTTTTCGCTCTTTTCTGTACAGACTACAGTAAGTTTTACTTCCCCTTCATCGGTAAACTTTATCGCATTGCTGATAAGATTAGAGAGGACCTGCGACAATCTCGTGTTGTCTCCTTTTGCACCCTCTGGTACACAGCTCTTAATATCGGAGGTCAATTTGATACCTTTATCTTCAGCATTGAAAGAAAAAGAATTCATAATACCGTCTATAGTAAACTTTAGATTAAAAGGCACTTCTGCAAATTTCAGATTTCCTGAAATCATTTTATTGTAATCCAGAATATCATTCACCAGATTCAGAAGATGCTTAGAAGAAAACTTAAGAGCATGTAGATTCTTCAATTGTGAATCCTTCGGGTCATGCATCAGAAGAATATTACTAATCGCAATAACAGCATTTAGTGGTGTTCTGATCTCATGAGACATGGTGGAGAGAAATCGGCCTTTAGCTTTGTTAGCGTTAATCAACTCATTCTGTATTTCTTTAAGCGCAGTGACATCTACTAGAGAGCCTATAGCACCTTCTAGTTGTCCATTTTTATCTCTTATTAACTTTACAGACATTTCCCACCACAGGAGCATGCCTTCCTTCGTTGTTCTACTATAAAAAGTTTTGAATGAATCGAAATCTCGATTCGAGATCTTATCTAATATATTCGAATCAAAGTATTTAATCCTATCAGCAAACTCCATATAGTTTTTGCCTATACTTTCGTCTGCTGATTCTTCTCCATATTTACTCCATGCAGAATTCAGGTAGGTGAAATTACCTTCACTGTCCATCTCAAATATAATGTCTGTAACATTATCCATCACACGATCTAACTTCTCACTTAACATGAGCGCTTCTCTAGACTTGACTACAGATTCCTCTTTGAGAAATTTATTGGCGACGAAAAGCTCTTTAGAACTTAATTCCAGAACATTCTCTAGATGAATCACATCTTCATCGAAAGTTTTGTAGGCTTCATTAACAGCAGAAAAGAACTTATTATACTTCTCTAAATCCTGAGGCTCAATATCAAACTTCTTAAGTTGTCGTTTTAATAGTCTATGTTGATTTTCAGAAGTCATTGCTTTTAAGACTACATTCTAGTTTTCAGATAAGGTCGTTATGGTCATGGTTTGGTTATGCAGTCTGCAAGCCTTGGACTTACCAAAAGGAGCCATCTCTCCATAAGAATAAAAGCCAGACATTACAGGCTTATCACCTAGCACCTCACGTACTGCCTCTACCTCCTCCTCTACCAGCTGCTTCAATACCACTCGCCTTCCTACACAACTTATCAATAAAGCAAACTCAGGCTCATCAGTCAAGCTAGCTTTTGTATTCATAGCAGAACCCTCAGCTCCGCTTATCAACCTATCCACATTGGCTTTCATTAATCTTACAAAAGATCCCTCCGGGATATTCCCTGCGAAGATGATACTCTGATTTTCTTCATCTATATTTAATAAAGTTCTTACTAGCGGTGTACTATTTTCATTTACTCTTAAGCTAAGAGGGAATAACAGACCCGTGCCTGGTAAGTCTGCGGCTTTTTCTCCTAGAAAGGATTTGTAGAGCTTTAGTGCAGGTTGTCCATCTATTTCATAAAGAACATTCTTGTCTGACTTAGTAACTTTTCTTTCTATACCGAAGCTATTCCATCCCCCTTGCGAGCTATACCCTACCTTCAGCGCTGATCCATGTAAACCTATTCCGACCACCTCACCTACTAGCACCTTGTTCTGCTTTATCACGAAGGTCTTATTAAAGTCTGTCCCATCACCAGCCATTCCTCCAGTGATACCTATTTCTTGATTTATTTCTGAACTCAAGCCAGTGACTAAATCATCACCGTTTATCAATAGACCTTCACTAAAAATTAGAACATGTTTTAAGTCTTCAGTTATAAGATCTTTTGAGAGGGCTTTACCTAAGGATTCGCTGTCTTTGAAATCTCTTACATTCTTAGAGGCCATGCTTACCTGAGTAGAATCAAAGCGAATGGCATTAAAGACAACAGTATTATCGTCTACCTTAATATTATTAATCTCACCTGAAGTAGAGCAACCAGAAATTATTGCATTAGGGTATGCAGTAGAAATATCCCAAACAAAAGACTCTATATTATCAAATCCCGAAGAGACAAACAATAAAATTAGATCAGGTAAAAAGTCGAGCTTCCTGTAATCAAATTTTTCTCCTGTCTTTATGGAATCTTGAAATGTTTGCATGGCTAATGTTATATTAAATTAATGCTGTTCATTATGATAGGCTTATGTGCTCTACTTATAGGAATTACTTTCTTACCTATGACTAAGGAATTATCTTCTATGTCTACAATCTTATCCAGATTAACAATAAAAGATCTATGTACTTTTAGAAAGCGGGGGTAGCTCAGTTTTTCTGCAAGAGTCTTAAGTGCTCCATAGATGATATGCATACCGTTATTAGTAATTACTTTGATGTAATCACCTACGTTCTCAAAATACAATACCTCATTGTAAGGAACTCTAATGTATTTGCCATCTGTCTTTACGTAGAGTTCAGTAGCAGACGAGCTAAGAGCTACTCTGTTTCGCATCTCATGATTACGTATCACTTTTTCCATCGTCTTAGTGAATCGTGCTAGAGGGATAGGCTTCTTTAGAAAATCTACCACCTCATATTCATAAGCATCATAAGCATACTCTTTATTAGAGGTTGTGATAACTATCTGGGGCAAGCAAGAAATCTTATCTAATAGCTGTAGCCCAGTCATATCAGGCATCTCTATATCTAAGAATACTATATCGACCTTATGCTGATTTAAATAAGCTATAGCATCTGTACCATTAGAAAAAGTGGCTGCTAGTTCTACATTATTGTAGTTAGTACAGTACTGCTCTAGCACTGCGGCCTCCATAATATTATCCTCTATAAGTATTGCTTTTATATTCATATATAGTTTAAGACAAATGACTATTTAGTCTATCGTATTCTTTCTGCACCAGCATATGTTCAGTGTGGAATATGTCCATCAAATCGTTATAGTGACTGATGACATTTTCAGATTTTTCCTTCGCTGCCAGCTCTATCTTGTACATAACAGAACTTAGTTTAGGAAGACCCACCCAGGTGAAATTATTCTTTATTTTATGGGCTATATCCTTCACACCATGATAATCTTTAGCTTCCATACTGTGAGTAAGTATTTCAATATCTTCCTCAATTGTTGCTAAAAAGATCGAGAACATTTTCATCCCGAATTCTAAATTTTCACCGTAAGAGCTACTTAAAAACTCAGCATTCAACTCATTATTAAATTCAAATCCTGAAGTGGCACCAGGAATCTCTACACGAGAATTATCATCTCTCGATATCGGTTGGGTATTCATTACTTTAATCTTATTGGGACATAGAAATCCCTTTCTCATAAATATTCTGTCAACTATAAGACAAATTTTCATGGGAGTCTCCCCTATAAGAGCTAAAATTATTCTGTTTTCTAATCTCGGTTAGCCCTTATAATTCCTACCACAGACAGTAGAATAACATACATATCATAGCTCCTCAGCCTTAATGGATTTAATATATAATAGCAGACAGCCGACGTACAATAATGAAGGGCTACGAAAGCATACAACCAACTAAGAGTCTAAAAACTGTATTACTTTCTTGGCTAGGTAAGGTATAAGGGAAATGGGCTAAAACTAAAATTACTACAGAGCAGCTTATAAACTTCATAGCACTCTTGCTTGAAGTTAAGAATTGTCTTCAACATTTAATTCGTTAGGCCGCTTTCATGATTTGAATGATCAGGTGTCAGAGTTCCGCATTAAAAACTGTTCATTCATAGGCATAAAAAAAGGGATCCGAACTCGGACCCCTTGTCTATATGAATAACTTTTTCTTTTATTCGATTACAATGTTCACTTTTCCATCTCCTGCGCCCATTCCTTCAGCAGATATTTGCTTGTCTGCAACGCCTAAAGTAACTAGCATATCATGTACTACCTGCGCTCTTTGCTTAGTAACCTTTTTGTCACCACCATCTGAAGAACTAACCTGAACTTTTATTTTAGCATCAGGAGTGGCCTTAAGTGCTGCTGCAAGACCCATTACCTCATTCTTGGAGAAAGTAGTGATTTTGTGAGATTCAGAATCAAATACGATATCTGATAAGCTATACGCGGCTACGGCAGTACCGCTTGCTTTCTTTTTGAACATACCACCGAAGACATCTTTGAAAGCATCAGCAGTTTTTCCAGCAGCTCCCGCTACAGCTCCACCTACTGCTTTACCAGCATCTCCTACAGCGCCACCTACTGCCTTTCCAGCATCACCTATTGCTTTGCCTACTTTTTGTAATAGACCTAAGCTCTTACCATCCTTATCAAAGTACTCTCCGTCCTTTACAGAAAATTCTCCTGCCTTCAAAAACAGCTTACCATCCTTTAATAGATTGCCATCAGCATCTACAGTCAATCCTGCTGCACCTCCAGCTACGGCTCCTGCTGCACCTGCTACTGTACCAGCCGCACCAGCAACCGCTCCAGCAGCAGAGTTAGCTGCATCTTTAGCTGCACCTGCTACTGTACCTGTCTTATGACTTCCTTCATGAGCAGCACCTTTATGCACTGTACCATCGCTATGTGTATGAGTCGCTGTACTAGTGCTCACGTTATTTCTCATTTTCTGTTCCGTTGCAGTCGTTGCTTCAGCTTGTGTATCTGCTGCTTTCTTGTCACCTAAGTACTGCGTGAAAAACCATCCTGCAGCTAGAAGGAAAAATAATGGTATCAACCATCTCATGATACTACCACCGCTCTTCTGAACTCTATCCGATGTGGCTGTTGTAGCGGAGGTTGCTGTCTGTCTTGCAGAAGCATGATCTACAACTTTCATTTTTTGAGAACCTAGATAAGATTGCAGACCTTTTGCGTCTAAGTTATCTGTTTTTACAACTTTCCCTATAGAACCCATAAGGATAGGAGTTGCAAGATTCATAAGCTTTGAAGAAGCTCCAGCATCCATGCCTTGTGGCGTTGTCACCTTAGAAAGGTCACTACCAAAAATTGCTTCGTTCAACTTTGCACCTTTATCCATAAACGACTTAGAAGAGTCACCACCTCCCAGTGAAGAACTCAAATTACTAAGTGTTCCTGATCCAAGATCATGATCCTTAATCATACTTAATAAAGAGGATGCACCAGTCTGAGAAGATCCCTTAGAAATTATACCCTTCATCAAAGAAGGCAGCATAGAGGTCAATGCAGTTTTAGTCACGGCACTATTGGATCCGACCAATGAGGCCAACTTGTCTACTACATTATCAGACATTACAGCCTTAACTGAATTTAATAAATTAGACATAGTAAATTATATTAATTGGTAAATTAGAAAATAGAGTGAGTTAGTCTTTCGGTCTTGAAAATGTGAGGAGAGGAGGGGGGTAGTTCTTTTCACATACTTATGACGTTAAATTCCCAAAATGTCACATAAATTACATTCCAAGTGCAAAAACAACTGGCATAGACCCTAAAGAGCAAGAATTTATAAGAATAAAGGCGCTCTAGAGGGCTTTAATAAAGGCCACAACCTCATAATTAAACTCATCTGGATACTCCACATTGACGACATGACCACAGTTTTGAATCACGTGGAGTTTAGAAGATTGATGATTTTTTACCAGCTTGGATATTGAGGGAAGGAACATGTAGTCTTCAGATCCCATAACATAGAGAGTCGGAATACCACTATCATGTATTCTAAAATACTTAAGCATAGGATTGACCTGAGCTGCTAGACCAAACCATCTTTTGAATTCCTTTTGATATAGCTTCTTGGCTTCATTTATAAATAGCACTCTGCTTTCCTTATTCTTATCACTAGGCATGACGATATGCGCAAGTAATCTATACAGCATTAAGTAAGGTATCACAGACTTAAGGCTATTACCCATGCGCATTAGAATCTGACCTCTTAGATTTAGCTGCATAATAGCACCGCCCATTATCATGGACAGAGTTCTTCCAGGAAACCGTTCTGTTATTTCCCTCACTATAATAGTCCCTAGGGAGATCCCTACAAAATGGGATTTTCTAATCTTGAGGTGGTCAAGTAACTCTATCACATCATTACCGACCTTCTGGAAAGTGTACTTCTTAAAATTCTTAATACTCAGTTCCTTAGATCTGCCATGACCTCTGAGGTCTAGAAGTAAAACATTAAAATGCTTCCTGAAATAGCGAATCTGCTTAAACCATATCGCGCTACTGCCACCTGCCCCATGGATGAAGGTCACCCAAGGCTTTTGTTCACTTAGTACGTAGGTCGTATGATGAAGCATAACTATTAAATGGTCTTTCAAAGCTAATTGTTTTATGCTCCTCAGCCACATTATTGGATAATATTAGATTCTTTTAACGCATTTTTGACCTTCTAGTGGATAAATATTCTGACATCTACTGATGATTTCAGCTAAACGAAATTTTGAAAGCAGCTAAAAAGGAGGACTCGGAGGATGATTAGCAACGAGAGCCTTTATATGCTCTAATTACTCTTCAAAAACTTTTGTGTAAACTCTATTCCTTTGTGATTTTTTGTTCTTAAAAAATAAACACCGGGCAGTAAATGGCCAAGAGATATTCTATTCACCCCCTTGTCCAATTTTCCAGAAATTACTTGGTACGCCTCAGCGGTTAAAATTTGAAAGTCTGATTGATCGTCTAAGTCCACTAAAATAAGAGAACTTGTAGGATTAGGGTATAACTTAATACCATTCGGAATCTCTTCAGAAACACGAACAGTTTCTTCCGATATTTCATTGGCGAAAGAAACCAAAATAGATTCATGTACTATAACGGTATACCCAAAACCATAGGTAACTATCTTATTGTCCTTATTAGCGAATAAATTCCAGTCGGCACACTTAAATGAACTTGAAAATTCTTTGAAAAAGCTTAGCTCTAGGTCATTGTCCCATTGAGAAACAAAATGTCGATATGCATAACTAGATGCAGCTGTTCTATCTTGGCCATAGACCAAATATTGGCCATCATTAGAAAGCGTTAAACTTAAAAACCCAATATCATATTTCGGATTGTCCAAGTCATAAAAGTTTCTGATGTATGATTCTTGATCTAACCAATTTAGGTTTTCATCATATCTTACTATGAGACCAAATTTTGCACTGTAAGAATCTGCTAATTCCTTGTTGAGATATCCTACTGCCACCACTCTGTCATCTTCATCAATTAAAAAATCATCTATTCTTATGATTTCACTTTTTTCCTTAACCCAAAGCTCAGTTCCCTCTGAAGTTATTTTTCTGAATCTGGGAGGATTATAAAACTCGTACAAAATAATATCATTAGTACTTGTAACATCAAATTGTCTTGCAATTCCTTGATAAATTTCTTCAACAGAATCAAGCTCAGTATTTGTCTTTACCAATTTTCCATCCTTAGAATGCAGATATAACTGCTGGTTCTTTAACTTGAATGACTTTAATTCAAAACCCAAATTCATCTTTAATTCATAAGACAAGTCAGATTCATTAGTCATGGTATATAGTCCAGAATTATAATAAAACAATATTTCTCCATCATCTAATTCGGTTATAAAGACAGGAGGATTATGTAATGAATTTGTTCTTGAAGAGTCTATCTTAGAATGGATGCTACTTTTGTTCTTATCAATACTGAACACTATTAAGTGATTATCCTCCTTAGTGAGCGCTATTGCAACATAGGAACTGTCCTGTAGCTGTAACATAGATGTCAAACGATAACTTAAGTCAGGATCAACTTCAAGTTGGAATTTCTCAATTTGGCTAAAGAGGCTGCCAGAAAGTAAAAGAAAAAATGATGAGATGATTATAGCAATCTTCATGATGAATAAGTTTAATGATAACGAATTCAGACAAAGAATGAAAAGTGGAATCCTAAGATAAGAAAAATCTTGATCAATTAATTAAATGCATCACACCAACCCAAACTGTTCAAAATGATGATGGAGATGCTTCCTGCATAATAAATCCCACTCAAATTTGTTCAGCATACCAAAAGAAGGATTCAAGGTTTTCTTTCCTTTATGCTCTGTGAAGTAAGCATCATATTCCTCCTTTCTTTTGAAGAAGGCCTCAATAGCGGCTTCTAGAGAATCATGTCTCAGCTCCTCTAACTCTCCTTGCTTCAGCATCGGATGATTATAACCTTTCATCATCGGCTGATGATTATAGACTACTTCACGGAATTTCTCAAGATGCTTTTCTTTGGTTACTAGTCGGGTATGTACTTTGTCCATGGCTATCAGAAACTGATACTCCAGATGCTCTACCATATGTTGCGGTTTCAGTATCCCCCACTTTGCCTTTGTGTCT
>CALLAE010000036.1 GCA_938002665.1 uncultured Saprospiraceae bacterium
TTGTTTTTTTCTAGTATGGTCGACCAACCCAAAGCAACACTTAACAGAACTAAATTGACCGCTGACTGGTTAGGAACCCAGCTTGATGATGAAGGACAGTTTACAGCTTTCAATTATGTGGAGGGGTATAATCCGTCTTACTATGCACGCATTGCCTGGGCGATGGCAGCGGCAGAACTGATAAAGTACAGCCGACCTAGAACCAAGACTAAAACACTTATAAAGAAGATTGCAGAGATGCAAAATGAGAATTTTAGCTTCAGTTCTTGGGGTTTTTATCCAGATGAGCCAGGACTAACACATACGATAGCCTATACCTTAAGAGGGCTGTGGGAGTGCGGAGAGATACTCAATGATCGCAAGCTGAAAAAGAAGGTGCGACTGTCTATGAATAGATTGAGTGAAGAAATCACTGAGCATGGAGCGGTGGCAGCCAGCTATGATCAGAAATGGAAAGGGGATTATTCCTATATCTGTGCGACGGGTAATGCGCAGCTTGCCCTGTTGTATCTGATTCTCTATGAAAGATCGGGTGCTAAACAGAACTTAGAGCATGTAGAATTATTATTGCGACCGCTACTTGCTAAGCAGAACAAAATCTTGCTGAACAAAGGAGCTATTCCGTCTTCTATTCCGATGAAAGGTAAGTATCAAAGATTTAAGTATACTAACTGGACACAGAAGTTCTTTTGTGATGCCTTACTCAAACTTTTACAATTAGCGAGCTAACTTATTTTCCTATTTCATGTTTTATAATTTCACCATAGGGTGCATGAGCCTCAAAGGAGTAGGGAGAGGCGAGTAAGTACTTGTATCTATCGGGGTCCGCGATATAAAAGTAGTTGTGCTTGTATCCCGCGATTTCTAGGATTTCTTGCTGTCTCTTAGAGGTGTCTTCCAGGTAGTCTAAGAAATATAATCTCGCAGAAGCCGGCAGCAGCTCGAAGAATCTATATTTATTAACTCCACTAGGAGAGCCACGCAAAATATAGAAAGGATCTTCAGGTGCTTTGGCCTGTATAATGAGGTCCATCCCTTCTCTGGTCAGTCTTGTGTAGATTGTAAAATCATCTGCGTAGGCCTGCGCAGAAAAGCTAGAGAGATGATTGATGTTCTTACTTAGGGTATCGAAGAGTAAGTCTCTACGCTTGCTTTGAACATACTTGTCTGAGAGCACGACTTCTTTGATGTTATGAAAAGCAGCGGTACTACTGTTATCTAGGCCATGTGGATCATTGCTGTTTTCGTGGCAAAGTAGAAAATCATAGGTTGCATTATCACAGTACCTTTCTAGATAGACTCTTTCTTTAGAGCCTCTGTTTTGTTCTAGTATTCTTTCGTTTACTTGATGCCTCTTATACTGTTCTTGAAAATGCGGGAGGCGATATAGTCCGATGATAAGTCCTAGTATTCCCATGCAGTAAAGGGGCCATTTTTTCCATATGTGAGCGCTCATAGAAATAGCGAGAAGTATGGAGACAAAAAAGCCTAGCACAGCAGAGCGGGGCTCAAATAGTGGGGCGAGTACCATAGAAAAAGTAGCAGCAGCTAGCGCCAATAAAATCAACAGGTGTTTTCTTGTAAACAGTGAAGTTCTAGATCTAGAAAAGATAAGGAAGAGTAGTACAGGTGTATATCTGATAGCATAGTAAATGGTCCTACGTACAAACTCCTTAAGATGTAAAAACAAACCTCCACTCATGTGTCCTTGTGTCTCCAGTCGCTTACCCACGGAAGGGGAGAGTAGCATAAAAGCACCACCTATTATATGGATCACAAAGGCCCACCACAAAAATTTATTGTCTCTATCCCTATTGAGCAAGGCGACTACTGCTGTCAGAACCCACAACATGATACAGGCATTTTCATTGCCGAGAGAGTTGACGACTGCTAGAAATATGATCAGTTTTTTGTTTTCCGCTTTGCCTTGGTCATACTTCAGGAGTTCGGTCAGATACCATAGTTGCGGGATGAGCATCCAAGTATAATTGAGTGCACCTGTAGCAGGAAAGTAGGCCCAGCCTAGATTGATATGGAATACCCAGATGAACATGAGAATGATGAAATACTTTTCCCAGTAGCTTTGGTCTTTTTCTCCTGATTGTATTTGTAATACGACGATAGGGAGCAGAAGAAAAACATAGACATTCAGTATGTCAAATACTACTGGTGGGAAGACCAGAAGAGCCTGAAGGATAGTATGATTCAGTACTCTATAATGATAATTAAAGTAAAAATTGTACTGCGACTCTAAGAGATCTGAGATAGATCTTACACGTTCTGTCCCTATGATGCCATCCTCAGGAATCTTGAGCATGAAGATGAGGTCATCTCCGGGAAAGTAAGGATAGATAATATTGAGGTAAAAAAGAAAAATGGAGAATAGCGCAGTAACTGCAGCTATTCCCCATTTTATATGTTTAGAACTACTTTCTTTGGTCATTTAGCAATTTGGCCTATCTCATGATGACCAATTTACCAAATCCTTTTTTGAAATAGTTATCTATATCGAAATTATTAATGTGTTTTAGCTTTTCACCATCTACATCAGAGGTTATAAGTCTATATAAGTAAACACCATTAGCCAGTTTGTTGCCGAAGTCATCAGTTCCATTCCACTTGTAGTCTGTTCTATTGACACCTAATCTGAGGTTACCCATTTCTTCTTTGGTGATCTCTTTTACTACTTTTCCAGACATATTGAATATCTGAATAGTAAACACATCTGGCACCTCTTTACCAGTTAGTGTAAATACAAATTCTGTACTAGTAGAGAAAGGGTTAGGATAATTAAGCAAATTAGAAACCATTGCCTCTAGTATTACTTGGAACTGAATAGACATGCTATGATCTCCTGCTAAGTTTCCAGATGCATCTTTACCCTGTACATATAGAATGTACTGCCCAGATTCTAGTTCTGGGCTAAACTCCAGTCGTGCACAGTAGTTGTTAGTAGAGTCACCAGGAAAAAATGTTACTTGGTCACTAGTAAGGTCTATCGGGTTAGACTGATTGTCTGGTAACTTTTGTAAGGCTAGATCAAAACTAGTAATGTCAGTAATCGGATTGAATGCATTGTCATCTTTTAATATAACTGCTATAGTCGGGTTAGCAGCGATGAGATCTCCATCCATTATTCTTACACCATCAAAGGTGACGTCTAATAAAGGATTACCTCTATCACCGATCACCATAAAGTTTCTCAGGCCTAAATTGTTAAAGGAGTATTTCTCTTGCTGGTCTTCCTTAGGATTGATTTCTACTCTGAATTCATTAAGTCCTAAAAAGTTAACTGTTTCTACTTCAAAATCAATATCTACAGAACTATAAGCCTTCAATGGAGCAACTCTCTCTTTCATCACGACAACATTGTTTTTCTCATCAGTAACGGCATACTCCACAAGTAAAGAATCCATGTCACTGTTAGTGATGTTAGTAGCGATGGTGCTAAACTTAAACTTATCACCTAAGAATAAAGTATCGTTTTCAAATTCAAACCTAGACGCTATGTCTAGTACAGCTTCCGGAACTTCTTTATATAGTACTCTCCAGTACTCCATCTGAGGAGAAGTTCTGGATAACGAATCTCTAGTATATAAGTTAAGCTTCAGTTCAGGATAGTCAGTTGCTGAAATGTCAGATAAGTCAAAATTAAACTCGTCTATATTTTCATGAAGTACTGTTTCCTCACCACTGCTATCACAACCTATGATGTCTAATCTATAAGAATCCTCTAGTAGATCTATCTCATCTATATTCCATAAGAGTTTATCCCAACTAATGGCAGGGCCTATAGTAGTAGACCTTAGTTCTCCTTCATGCCACCTTGCATCTATTTTGAAGTCAGCAGTTATTTCTTGTGAAAGATTATTTGATACAACCTCTATCGGGGTAAAGCTATCATCACCTTTTTTGAAAACAAAAATGTACGGAACAATGTCATCAGCTAGACCTCTAACTTGATTAGCGCCATACTTTTCTAACACAGACATAAGGTCAGGGTCACCGCCAGCACCATCACCTGCCCATTCTTCAGGATTGTAATGGATGCCACCGAGGTCAGTTCTCTGTATTGTGAATAATGCAATGTAATCGCCCTCAGGAACCACATTCTCTATGAAGTTTATAACATTAGCTCTTTCAGCTTTAGTATTCGTTTTATATGGAAAACATATGAAATCATCTCCCGCCCACTGGGCAACGATGTGACTACCAAATTCTCCTCCAGTAGTAATATCATTTACTCGTGCGATTCCTGTCTGCCCATCGAAAGTCTGTAAGTAAAGACCTGAGCCTATTTCTTCTGGAAACTGAATAAATTGGAAAGGATTATTCTGATAGACGATTCTAGGTTTCTTATTTGGGAATACACCATTTTCTATAATGATATCATTGATAGTTCTGACATAAGTCAGGTTACGTGAAGTGGAATCTATAAAGGCATTCTTGCCAGTGTCTTTAGTATACTGAAAGAAATGACTCTGATTCCATCCACCAGGTTCTCCTTCTAGGTATACGAAAGAACTATTATTCCATATAGCTTGTGTATTTCCTTTTGGCTTGATTCTCCAGTAGTAAACTGTCTCTTCCTCGTAAGTGATATTTGGTTGCCACTGAATCAATCCAGGAGGTGATAGAACGTCTTCTGCTACCAAGAGTGGACTGTTGAATTCTTCTGTGGTATCTATTTGCAATTCGAAATAAGCCTCATCACCCAGCACGTTAGAAGAAGATGCCATTAGGTTAATATCTTGTTGCCCTACTATAGCAAACTCTGAAGGAGAAATAGGCTGAGCACTATCATCAAAGATGAAAAAACAATAACCATCTGCTAGAGACCAAGCTCTTTTTAAGTCATTGTTTTCTTCTGCTATTGGATCCGGTGCTTCATCTACTTTGTTATCATAATCTAGGACAATGTTAATAGTGTTTTTGCCCAAAGCTGTTCTACCTGGATTAGGTAATCTTACGACGACATTATCTTTGTTTTTAGAAGCAAAACTTTTAAAATAAGTGGTGTCTGACTGATCCGTCCCATAATTATGTACAATGTAGTTATTGAGACTATCCGTGTTTATTCCAGCACCAAGGTTTAATATCTGAAAAGAAAGTTCTATAAACTCATCTGTAGTACCTACTACATCCATAGTACTTACTGTAGGAAAGTTCACTACATAATCTGGCGCTTCAGCATTAAAGAAGGTGACTGCAGGATCACCATGAAGTGTATTTTGTTCAAACAGAGAAACCATATCTGCAAAGCTGTCGTAGAAAGATCGTGTCTTGGCAGAATTGTTATACAGGTCTTCTAGTCTTTTGTGTTCTTCTTCTATAACTTCTTTGATAGCAAGACCTATAGGTTGTCCATAAAATGAAGTACCTATTTTGTCATAGAAGTTGTATCCAGTTTTTGCAAGAGCATCTAGGTAAGCATTACCAGCCGAAGCTATAAATGCTATGGCGCCCAGATCTTCTGTTAAGATAAAGTCTTCACTAAGGGAGTAAAAATTTTCGTGGATGTCTCCTGAGTGGCAGCCCATAGATAGTACTACAGGATGTTTATCGAAATTCATATACTTAGAAGGGTCTTCTACACTAAAGTCAAAGGTACCTGCAGAGGAGTGACCAAAAAAGGTGAGTAAGGAAACACCATTATTTATAGTATTAAGAATGTCCTCAGTAAGTGCAGTTGTTACAGGATCAGCAGAGTTTTTTCTAACTGTTGTCACACAGGCGCCATACTTGTTGGTTTCGATGATGTTAGCCATGTTGCTTAGATGGTTAAATATTTCTTCTTGGATCTTTGGATCACCACCACTTAAGTGCAGGACATTTTTCAACCAGATTCTTTCTTCTATGGTAAGATTATTTACATCTTTTAGCGCGGCATTTGTTTTCGCTTTTTCTAAATAGATTTCTATGTCTTTCTGATTCTGGGCTGCAATTCTTCCTACGGCTGTATTAGGATAGGCTTTGCCTGGGCTTGCAAAGATAAGGTTGTCTGAGCCGGGCTTACCGTAAGTAGGGACAATGAGCTGAGAGATAGTATTATTATACTTATTAGAAAAAGTAAGTCCTTTTCCAATGATGCAAGTCATCTGATGGTCAGGCCATCTTGTAAGTATATACTGCGCAAAGTTTTTAAGAGAATAAGAATGATCACGGATACCAAATCCAAATTGCTCGTAGATGTCTTCCACATTTACAACACCTACTTTGTATCCTCCTCCTAAGTCAGATGCTCTAAAGTCTTCATACTCTGAAATGAGGTTTCTACCTCCTTCTTCTTTATTTAATAACTCACTCGTTAGGATTAGGTATTCAGGATTAAGATCATCTATGCTTTTAAATGTTTTTGACTCTAGAGAAACGGGGTCTTTTAATTCACTGGCATTTGTTATGATAAGTCTTGCTGATTTTGTCGCACCACCTGGTACGATAAACTTAGCTGTAGTGCCATCCATCTGTGGCTCTATCCAGTTGTTGTTGTCTACATCGAAAACATAGTTTCTAGAGGTAGCAGAATAATTAGGTAACTCTACATATTCATCAAGATTATCATTGCCAGAATAGAAATAATGCGTGCCTTGTCCATAAGCATTATATTTTCTTGCGTAAGAAAGTTCGTAAAAAGCAATACTTAGGTTATCTGCCGTACTGAGCCCTCTCAGCCTTAAGTAGTTAGTGTTGTCTCTTAAATTCACCTTTTCGAATTCGACATCATATTCTTTGACCTTACTGCCTTCATAATTGTCATTACGTATAGGGTTACTATTGACTTCTATTTGAATGAAATGATCAGAATTGTTAGATCCAGTTCTCATTCTCAGACTCGGGTTAGGACCGTCGTCATAGATGTCCACTAGTTCTACTTCCATAAGGTGATCAGTAGACATCTTAGAGGCAAATCCATCCATGGTAATAAAGCGAGAAAATTCTAGATCCCCATCAGTAGGTGCACTAGGACTCCATACATCGTCATGGAACTTTTCTATTATTTTATCCATGTAAAAATTCTCCTTGATAAGAGAAGTGCTATTTACATTATTATTTTGCTTGGTATACCTGAGATTATTGCCACTCGGATTTAGAGTGATATAATAATTTTTTTCATCAGAGTAGATGCTGACTTTAGGATTCATCTGTTCAAGATCTGCGTCTTCAAACATGAACCTATCCAGAGAACCATCATTTTGTTCTCCGTAGAAAATCAAGAAATCTGTAGGAGACCAAGAACCGTTGCTTGTAACATATAAAGGCACTTCTTCTCCTTCACAGTGCATGGTGAGGGCTGAGCCTACAAGTTGGCTAGCTGATAAGCCATTAGAGACGAGATCATTATAAGTAACGAGGTACATGCCTTCCTCTGTGGTCTGGACTTTGACGTACTTCTTGTTGTACTCTATCCACTCATTTCCATACATGGTCTGGCCATTAATCTCCATCTGGGCCTGAAGCGGCGCAAAAGCAATAACTAAAAGCAGAATAATAATGTAATTTCTCATTTTAAGTTGTTGTAGCAAGCAAAGATATATTAAAATAAAATGTAATATATATCTAACTAGTTTTTAGTAGTTTAAATCGAAAAAATTGAATTTTCAAGAAGAAATAGTGTCTATTGGCTAAATGCTTCGAGAAAACATATATTTTGTCAATAGATCAAAGAAATGGTGCTTATTTAACACTAAATCCATGTCTTTTATTCAAAATGATTCACCATAAGTAAACTGAATGACATTTTTTTTTGTGGTGGTGGTGCTAATTCAGCTCTTCTTTTGGTACTATTTCTTCGATTTACTATCAAAAGAACCACCCACACCAGCCTCTACAACTACTGAAAACAGTGTCAGTTTACTTATATGT
Source organism: uncultured Saprospiraceae bacterium (assembly GCA_938002665.1). Classification (GTDB taxonomy): domain Bacteria; phylum Bacteroidota; class Bacteroidia; order Chitinophagales; family Saprospiraceae; genus RFSX01. Next base: position 7,864 of record CALLAE010000036.1, read on the forward strand.
GCCAAGAACGAAATTGAAAATCTACGCAAGAATCTGCCCTCTCTCATATGCCAAACCCATAAGAACTATAGTGTTTTAGTGGCAGACGACTTTTCCTCAGATAATACAACTGAGTTCTTAAAACAGATAGATAGTGAAAAAGGGATTATAAAGTCCTTCAAAGTTAAGGAAAATAAAGCTGGTAAAAAAGCAGCTTTGAGCGAAGCAATAGCGCTTTCAGAATCCGAATGGATACTTCTGACAGATGCTGATTGTAAGCCCTTTTCTGAGGCCTGGATAACAAGCATGTTAGACGTCGCTCAGTCAGCGCAAAAACAGCTGGTATTGGGCTATAGCCCCTATAATAAAAAGCAGAGTATAGTCAGCAAATGGGCCCATTACGAGGCATGGCTCACTGCTATCCAGTATCTATCCTACGCCAAAAGAGGTATACCTTACATGGGAGTAGGTCGTAATCTGTTATATCATAGAGATCTACTATCCCCCGCAATTTTACGCAAGTATGATTATCTGGCCTCTGGAGATGATGACCTTACAGTCATGCAAGTCGCCACAGCAGCCAATACTGCTATAAACATAGATCCCCAAAGCTTTGTAGTTACGGCTGCCCCTGACTCCTTTCGGGATTACTGGAGACAAAAGACAAGACACTTTAGTACGGCTACAGCTTACCAGACTAAGCACAAGTTCTTACTTAGTCTATACAGTATTTCTCAGATGCTATTTTTTCTTGTGCTGGCTTACTCCCTATGGACTCAGCACTTCTTACCTGTACTGATTGCGTATGTGGTACGGATGATTTTGCTATTGCCAGCAGTGATAAGGCTAAAGAAGAAACTGGCGGCAGAGTTTAGTCTTCTTTGGTTTCCCATCTATGATCTTTCTCAGGCATTGTTTTATATGATTTTTAGCTTTGCGGTATTATTTCCTCAAAAGTCCAAATGGTAGTAGATACGGATACGATACAACATTACTTTCCAGAACTGAGTTCTGAACAGCTGGACCAGCTTAGAAAGTTGGGTCCACTGTATAAGTCTCTGAACCAAAAAGTAAATGTCATCTCTAGAAAAGATATAGACAGTCTCTACTTACATCATGTACTCCATAGTCTCAGCATATCCAAGTATATAAGATTCAAACCAGACTCACTGATAGTCGATGTCGGAACTGGTGGAGGTTTTCCAGGTATACCACTTGCTATCTTTTTCCCCAAATGCAAATTTTATATGATAGACGGCACCGCAAAAAAAATCGCTGTTGCCAATGAAGTGATTCAGCAAATAGGACTAGAAAATGCCATTGCCAAGCATCAGCGGTCAGAAGAGTTACGTATGAAATTTGATTTTGTAGTAGCACGTGCCGTAACCAGACTACATAAGCTCATTCCACTTACCTTTCACCTCATCTCCAATGAGCAGAGCAATGCCGTGCCCAATGGCCTCATAACCCTGAAAGGAGGAGACCTGACTGAAGAAATAAGTGAAGTGGCCTCTAATTATAAGGTAGAAAGGACAGCGATCTCTTCCTACTTCAGCGAAGAATATTTTGAAACCAAGCAAATCATCTACATACAAAAGTAAAACCGTCATCCCACCAAACCACCACCCGTCATCCCGCTAATCCTCATCCCGCTAATCCGTCATTCCGTTAATCCGCTATCCCGCCAAACCGCCACCCCGATAATCCGTCAAACCGCAAACCGCCAATCCGTCAAGCCGCTATCCCGCTACACCGTCTTCCCGCTATCCCGCCAAACCGTCACCCGTCATCCCGATAATCCGCTACACCGCAATCCGCCAAACCGTAATCCCGCTAATCCTCATCCCGCTAATCCGTCATTCCGCTAATCCGCTACACCGTCTTCCCGCTATCCCGCCAAACCGTCACCCGTCATCCCGATAATCCGCTACACCGCAATCCGCCAAACCGT
>CALLAE010000037.1 GCA_938002665.1 uncultured Saprospiraceae bacterium
TCTGCATTACTGATTTGCAGAAAATAATCCGTATGTGCCTTATCGGTATCCAGAATAGTCTTGTATACAAAAGTGTCATAATCACAAAAGTCAGCGTCCCATCCACCCTGCATCATAAAGTTGTATCTATCAGGTACTGGCTGGAAAGCAAATTGCTCTCGGTATCCAAATGGGTAAGTGCCTGCTGCCATCCTGATGACAGTAGGAATAACAGAGGATCGCTTTATATGGTCGGCAAGTTCTACATCCGTTATGGTAGTATCGACTTGAACAATCATAGGCGCATCAGGATTATTAGGTCCAGTTCTCAGTTCATATTCAAATAGATTAACCACCTGATCTCCATCATTATCACAGAAGGCATCTGTCGGATCACATTCATCCAGACCATTAGCGATTTCCCAAGCATTGGGCATGCCGTCGTTGTCGGAATCTTCGAGGGCAGGGTCACAGTTAGATAGACATTCTAATGTAACCACAGCCTCGAAAATCTTGCAAGTAATATTAGTCCGTGCTCTAACGGTATATGTACCTTCTGACAATTGTCCAAAACTATTATCCGATTGATAACCCTGATTATTGATTTCATATTCTAATACCATAGATGGTGAAAATAATCCTGTGAACTCAATATCTATCGTTCCATTATCAATACCACAATCAGGGTGAGCGACATTCAATCTAAAGGAATCTATTTTTCTAGCGAAAAAATTAATACCTAGGTCAGGAGCTACCCCTTCATTTACTACTCCCAAATCAGTACCTCTTTCTTTTAATGGACTCGTCGTACTTAAGCCTAATCTTTTTCCATTTTCAATAATATACTCAGGGTTTATGGAGCTGATATCAGCATCCGGTTCATTGACGATATGATTTCCTGCTCCGGGAAGAGAAAAGTCCACCATATTTGAATTGAATAAATTCACTTCAACAGTTCCTCCTAAGTCATTGCTGTTCATAGATTGAAACAATGATTCGTTGTCACTCCAAATAATAGAATTATAAACATCAGCATTCAAAAAGGAATTTAGACCTGCTTCTATATATACTCCATCAACCTGTTCTTGAAATTGCTCTCTATAGATTGAGGTATTCAGAATTCTAATATCAGAGTTAGCACCTTCATAGGCACCGATTTGTATAATATTGAAATCATCCAAGGAAGTATTAGATATTGTATTAGTATCATAGAAAGAGCAGTTGATGATCTCAGTATGATTACTATGTGCATTTTGAAGGTCTATGGTGATTTCACCATTTTCAAAAAAACTGCTGTTATAGAAACTGTAAAAACTCTCACCTGAAAGATGTTGAAAATTGATTACCCCACTATTTGTAGTATCTCCTTGGGCACAAATTCCATCCATAATAAATGTTCCATAATCTGTTGTCAGTTCTCCTTGCAGTATAATTCCTATTCCAGCTAAGCTGGTCATATCCCAAACTGTTGGCTGCCTAAAAGGATCATAATTATTAAAAGTAGCATCCCATCCACCTTGTACCATGATCCGATATGAGTCAGCTAAAAATGGAAAATATGCGACTTCATATATACCTTCTTGCATCCTGACACATACTGCTTCTGTAAGCCCAATATCCAATGCAGCTACTAATTCTGCTTGGCTCATTTGAGGTGTGAACTCTATAAATATAGGTTCTGTATCATCGTTTAGATCTGTCTGCAGTTGGTATTCAAATAAGTTAATGACCTGATCACAATCTTCATCGCCAAAAGCATCTTTAGGATCACATTCGTCCAGACCGTTAGCGATTTCCCAATCATTAGGCATACCATCATTGTCAGAGTCTTCGATTGCGGGGTCGCAGTCTAAAACACAAGATTGGAATGCCCTCTTTATAAGACCGATATCTACTTGACCAGAAGGATCCCCGATGCCCACATAATTCCCTATACCCTTTAGTGGACTATTGGACGGTAAGGTCTTACAGCTGGGAATATCGGATGTAAATTGTGGGTTTATATTAAGGTCGTGTTCTTCGGTTGTGGTATTAAAAAATCCCTGTATCACAATCGGAGAGAGATTTGAATTAATGATGGAAAGTTCTGTGCCGACTATATTATAGGGAGCTCTTATAGAACTGGGGTCAGCACTCTCGCCATTCCAAAGAATAGAATTAATAACATCAAGCTTTAATTCTCCATCACCATCACCTGATACATTTAATCCAGTCCATTTAGTATCAGTTGTTCTAGTTACCGTCGTATGCAAGATTCTACAATCCACAAAAGACCCATCTACTTTGTGTAGGCCTATAACACCATTTCTATCTTCTGAGCCATTCTCATTTCTAAGGAGTTGTGAAAAGGAACAATTAATTATCTCCGTAAAATTGTCTTGTCTGACAAAGCCACCATAAAATCGTATGTCCAGATCTGCAACATTCTCTACAAAGTCACAATTATAAAAACTAAAATGACTCTCGCCACTTCTGTGCTCTAGAGTGACAGCTCCATAGAAATCACCTGATTCAGTAATCGTTACACCGTCTAATACAAACGAAGCATAATCAACACCAAATCTCGAATCAAGATAGATAACATAATTAGGGTCAGAACCTTTTTTGATGACAGTCTTATATTTAAAAGGATCATATTCTAGGAAGGAAGCTGACCATCCACCTTGTACCATAATGCCATAATCAGATTCTATATTTCTCCTAACTACTGAGAAGTCGTAATCACCTTCTTCTAGTTTAATACAAAGACTTTCTTGTGAGTTCAAGTCAAAAACATCATTAAATTCTTGCTCAGTAGTATTGCTACTAAGGAATATCTGTAGTGGAGAGCTGTCATCATAAAGATCTGACTTCAGTTGGAATTCAAACAGATTTATTATTTGATCACCATCTGGATCACAGAAAGCATCTGTGGGATCATTATCATCTAAGCCGTTGGCTAGTTCCCAAGTCTGAGGCATGCCGTCATTGTCCCTATCTATCTGAGCCTGACCAAGAAAAGACATGAAAAAGCACAACAGAAAAATAATGGTTCTAGGGAAGTGGTTGGTAGATAATGAAAATTGCAAAGCGTAATGGATTATAAGTAAGCAATAAGGTCTAAAATAAGATTTGGCGAAAGCCCCTTATGGTTGCAATACATCACCAAAATTTCTAATGAAATATGGGTAATAAAGTTTAGAATCCACTCAAATAGTGCTGATAAGGGCCTTTTGCTTAGTCAAACCTAGTAATTTCACTCATTTAGCTATATTAGGAGGCTCAATTCCCTAACTGACAGGAAAGAAAAACATGAACAGACTGAATCAACTCTTACTATCATTTACGCTTATACTTCTCCCTCTATTCAGCTTTGCGCAAGAAAAAGGAATGGATGAAAGGATAAACGATGCCTTTACCCCTTTTGCCAAAGCCTGGGAAGACCTTGTTTTCTATCCGATGCCTGGCACAGCAGGTCTGGGAGGCATACCGATAGTGGTCATACTCCTTGTATTCGGTGCATTGTTTTTCACTCTATACTTTGCCTTCCCTAATATCAGACACTTTGGCACTGCTCTGAATGTCGTCAGAGGGAAATATGATGATATAGAAAAACACGATGGCGCTGCTACAGCCAAACTCAATATCGTAGATGGTGACATAATGGATACCATCAGAGATGAAAGTCAAGATGGAGAGGTGACCCACTTTCAAGCCTTGGCTACAGCCGTTTCTGGTACAGTGGGACTTGGAAATATAGCAGGTGTTGCAGTAGCCATTACTATAGGTGGACCTGGTGCCACTTTCTGGATGATTATCTGTGGACTGATCGGGATGTCGACCAAGTTTGTGGAATGTACCCTTGGTGTAAGATATAGAGACGTGGGAGAAGATGGTACTGTCTATGGCGGACCTATGTATTACTTGACTAAAGGGCTCAAAGAAAGAGGCTTTGGAGGTCTAGGAAAAGCGCTGGCAGTTGTCTTCGCTATTCTCTGTATAGGAGGATCATTCGGTGGTGGAAATGCAGCACAGTCTAATCAAGCTGCTCAACAACTGGCAAGTATGCTAGGATGGCAGAGTGGAAGCTCAGGCTTCATTATCGGCTGTGTGCTCGCTCTTATAGTAGGAATCGTGATTATCGGTGGTATCAAGAGAATTGCCTCTGTGACTGAAAAGATAGTACCTCTTATGGCAGCTATCTACATCCTTGCTTGTCTGATAATTGTATTCAGTAATTTCTCCTACATAGATGATGCTTTTAGGCTGATCTTTAAGGGGGCTTTTACTTCAGATGCAGCACTGGGTGGCTTCTTTGGGGTCTTGATACAGGGATTTAGGCGAGCTGTTTTCTCTAATGAAGCCGGTGCAGGATCTGCTTCTATAGCCCACTCCGCAGTAAAGACTAACTATGCAGCTTCAGAAGGGCTTGTGGCTCTGCTAGAGCCTTTTATAGATACTATCGTTATCTGTACGATGACGGCACTCGTTATCATCTTTTACAATAGTGGCAACTACTTTGACTATGGCCTTGCCAGTAAAAATGGCGTAGAGATAGGTGGACAAGTACTAGAAGGAGCGACTTTGACTTCTGCAGCCTTCGGGTCTGTGATTCCATGGTTCCCTTATGTACTGACGGTAGCTATTATCTTGTTTGCTATATCTACTATGATCTCATGGTCTTACTATGGCTTACAGTCATGGATGTACTTGTTCGGTAAGAGTAAGGCCTCTGACCTTGCCTATAAGTTCTTATTCTGCATTTTCATCATCATCGGAGCTTCTGCTAATATGAGCGCAGTATGGGGATTCTCTGATGCGATGATACTAGCGATGGTCTTTCCTAATATGATAGGACTCTTTTTCCTTTTCCCTGTGGTGAAGGAGGAGCTGAGCAAGTATCTGAAAGCAATAGGGAAGAAAGCCTAGCAAAGCAACTCATTGAATATTACGATTCTCCATCTGGGATCCAATGTAGGGTTCAAGCAGATAAATATAGAGCTGGCAGAAATTATGATCTCCAATCACATAGGAGTACTCATTGCTGGCTCTAGCCTATACCAGACAACAGCTTGGGGCAATGAAAATCAAGCCTCTTTTCTCAATAAGGCTCTCAGCGTCAGCACTTCATTATCAGCTGAGGAGATACTGGCTGAGATAGGGCTGATAGAGACTAAGATGGGCAGAGTGCGAGAGGAACAGTGGGGTCCTAGAATCATAGATATCGACATCATTTTTTATAATGAAGAAATTATAGAAAATCCTAATCTGAAAATACCTCATCCTCAGTTAACTAATCGTAATTTTGTGCTTGTTCCTTTACTAGAGCTATGCCCCAATAAGATCCACCCAATTCTTCAAAAATCAGTCAAAAGACTAGCTGAAGAGTGCACGGATAAAGGCAAGGTAGAGCGACTATAACATCCACCATAACACAGACATCTTAGAGAGTTAATGAGCCAGAGCAGTTTTCCATATCGCTACGTCAGTATAGAAGGCAATATAGGTAGTGGTAAAACCTCACTGGTGGATCAGCTCTCAACAGAGCTAGGAGGCAAGAAAATTCTGGAGCAATTTGCGGATAATCCCTTTCTACCACTATTCTACCAAGACCCTGAGCGCTATGCCTTTTCTGTAGAGTTGTTTTTTATGACTGAAAGATACAAGCAACTGCAAGGAGAGCTGACTGCCCCAGATTTATTTAATGAATACATAATCTCAGATTTCTTCTTTATAAAGTCGCTGCTCTTTGCGCGGAAGAATCTCATGCAAGAGGAGTACAAGCTCTACCAGCAACTCTTCTCAGTGCTAAACAATACCTTCCCTAATCCAGATCTGATGGTCTATCTCCATAGGGACACGACCTACCTTTTAGAGAATATAAGAAAGAGGAATAGGCCTTACGAGCAGGAGATAGAAGAAGCCTATCTTTTAAAAATTCAGAATTCCTATTTCGAATACTTACGGAACATCACTTCTTTTCCAGTTCTGATTCTAGACATCAAGGATATGGACTTTGTGTCTAGTGCGCAAAACTATGAGACGATTAAGTTTTTGATTTCAAAGCAATATAATCCTGGAGTGCATCGGATTTCTGTCAGCATATAGTTAGCATCATGGCTATCAGGATTATATGCATACTTGCTTTTCTCAGCTCCTCCTACAATTGTCTTTCACAAATAGATAGTGGCTATGTGGACATCAAGAATGGTGTCTTGTTCTACAGGATTTGGGGAGAGGGAGAACCACTTGTTTTTCTGAATGGTGGCCCTGGCTTTGCGAGTACTGGCTATGAAAATTATGCTGAAGAAGTTTCTAAATACAGAAAGGTGATCTTGTTTGATCAGCGCGGTACTGGTAAATCAAAACAAAAGAGACCACTTAGAATATACATTTCTGAAATGGTTAAAGATTTAGAGAATCTGAGAAAGCATCTTGGCTATGAGAAATGGGATGTTTTCGGACATTCATTTGGAGGAGAATATGGTCAGAATTATATCGCTCGCTATCCTAAAAGCATTAATAAGGTTATACTTTCTGCTTCACCTGATGTCACAAAAAATAACAAATACTCATTTCAAGAATTCAAAGAAACCAAAGAAGAAAACAAAACTGAGCTAGAGTTAATACTGGACAAGGCTTACAAGGAAGGAAAGAAGATAGGAATCCACATAGACACATTGCGAAAACTTAGGAATGCTAGTGTAGCAAGAAACTATGTTTCTAAACCAGAAAACTACTCCAAAGCATCTTTGTGGTTTTTGAATAGCGCTAGGCCAAGCTCGGTAAATATTTCTTTTAATACATCAACAAAAAAACTGCTTAAAAGACTGAAGAAATTTGAGAAGCCTGTGCTCATTATCCATGGAGTAGGTGATTTCATCAACATTGCCCACCCTCTAAATTTGCATAATGTATTCCCAAACTCTAAACTAAAAATTATAGAGGACTCAGGACATATAATGTCTTTAGATAGTCCTGAAGAATACTTTGGAACAATAAGGGAATTTCTATTGGAATAGAACTGATTCTCAATTTGGAATATTGAACTAGCATCCAAAGCTGATTCACTAACGATTTAGCTTTCTGAATTTTATGCGCAATTATTGTCATCAGATGCTTAGTTTATGCGCACTTATTTGCGATTATTGTGATTTTATGCGCAGATATTTGACATGCGTACCTTGCCAGAAATACTATTTGCCAGCTCGGATTCTAAGGAATCTAGAAGGATACGTGGCCTACTTAACGAGATCTTTCAACTACCATCCAATGCCGCCCTGAAGCTCCCCTCTAATTCTACCAACTCATTATCCTGGTTAGTCGCTACTCCCTTTACAGTCCCGCAACAATAGCCAAATGTTTTGTCAACATGAGTTAGCACCACAATCAAACTATCACAAGGACATACTAACATCGTCCCTCCAGTACCATCAAAATCTAATACTGCACCAAGAGAAACTACCTCATAAGAGCCTATATCTAAACCTGCATTGGGATATTCAAAAGTAATATCAGTACTGCCCATCCATCCAGGATAGTCCCATGCAAGATGGCCTAGCCTTCTGCCTTGTATTATAGGACCATCATTAAAGATAACAGTAGAACTGTCACTCTGAAAAGTAACATTAGGTGTTGTCAATGAGATACCAAATGGGATAGTATCGCAAGTGCTAGTTGTATCCTGCAGATTCGGATCCATTAGGTCTGGGTCAGTTGCATCAGGGTCTTGCACTGGATCTTCTATTTCTGAATTATCTATGGGTATACTATCACTACATCCAAGATCAAACAATAATAGCAATAATAGAAAGGCAAATTTGAATAGCGTTTTCATGGGTTATTTTTTAAGGAGACACTTTTTCTAAAGGAAAACGCTGCCTTAGATATTGTTAGAACACAAAGATTTAGATTCAATGTCATGAACTAAAAAGATACAAAAGTAAACAACACTAATCACCCACAACTCCAATCTCTCTAGTCGCACTACCCTCTTGACCCACCAGAGCATCTCCTAATTTCAGCCTAATGCTATCAGCGAGTAGATTAATTTTTCTAATAACATCATGATGCTCATCCGCCACATTGTTTTGTTCGCTGATATCATTTGCTAGATCATACAATTCTATTTGCTCTAGAGTATTCTGATCATAGTCTACAGGCAAGCCATCCTTACCGCCTTTCCTTCCATTGAGACTGCGATAGACATGCGGAAAATACATCTTCCAGTTTTTATATCTCACCCCATGTAATTCATTCACTTTGTAATAGTAAAAGTAAGCCTCTTGCGGGCTGGCAGTTGTCTCGCCTGAAAGTAAGGACCAAGCGTTTTGTCCATCTATTTCTTTTTGAGGAAGCATGGCCTGAGTGAGATGTGCAATAGTGGGCAGCAAGTCGATATTCATCAAAGCCGTATTGATCACCCTACCCGCTTTTATCTCATCAGGATATCGGATAATACAAGGCTCTCGCTGGCCTCCTTCCCAAGCTGTTCCTTTGCCTTCTCTCAGTGGCAAGGCACTGCCTGAGTGCTCCCCATAATTGAGCCAGGGGCCATTGTCAGATGTAAAGACGACCATCGTATTGTCATCTATTCCTTGCTCTTTTAAGGCAGACAAAATCTGCCCCACCGACCAATCAATTTCCATAATCACATCACCATATAAGCCCCGCTCTGATTTTCCCTTAAACTTGTCAGAGACAAATAGAGGCACATGCGGTTGTGGATGGGCAACATAAAGGAAAAATGGTTGCGCTTTATTTCTTTTAATAAAGTCTATGCTTTGCTCTGTTATTTGAGTGGTCAAAAGTGACTGATCAGTTATCGTATCTATCACGTCATTGTCTTTGATCAATGGCAAAATATCAAAATCAAAGACAGGCCCTTGCTGAGGATGATAAGGCCACATATCATTAGAGTAAGGAATACCAAAAAACTCATCGAAGCCTTGCTGCAGAGGCAAGAAATTCTTGTGGTCGCCCAGATGCCATTTTCCGTGGATGGCAGTGGCATAGCCTCGCGTTTTGATCAGCTCTGCGATAGTGACTTCTTCAAGATTCAGACCCTTATTACTCTTAGGCATAAAGGCACCATGGACGCCTAGGCGATTAGGATAGCAGCCTGTAAGTATGGCCGCTCTTGAGGCCGAGCAGACGGCTTGGGCAGCGTAGAAGTCGGTGAGTCTCGCCCCTTCATTTGCCATCTTATCCAAGTGTGGTGTTTTTATATCTGGAGAGCCATAGCAACCGAGGTCTTGATAGCCTTGGTCATCGGTCATTATAATGATGATGTTGGGGGTGGTGCTTTTTGTTTTATCGACACCTGTGTCTTTCTTAGGATGGCATGAATGAAAGAGGGTTAAGCTGCTATAAAGGAGCAATAAATTATATGAAGAGGGAATCATTGCTTTGAAGATAGGGATTTACGATTAATTCCCTTAATCAACAACCGAGAACCTGAAAAACCTCCTTTAACTCACATTCTCTTTATCAGTTTCATTTGATTTTCCGGAAAATTTTTCTCCTAATTCTTCACTCACCGTTTTAGATTTCCCCTCCGGTTTCATCTGCGGAAAGAATAACACATCTTGGATACTCTTCTGATTAGTCATGATCATCGCTAGTCGGTCTATACCGATACCTATACCTGCTGTCGGCGGCATGCCATACTCGAGCGCTCTTAGATAGTCTTCATCTAGTTGCATCGCTTCTTCATCACCTCTCTTACCTAGCTCTAGCTGATCTTCAAAACGCTGTCGCTGATCTATCGGATCATTGAGCTCAGAGAAGGCATTGCAGATTTCTTTAGCATTACAGATCCCTTCAAATCTCTCCACAATACCAGGCTTAGTCGGATGCTTCTTTGCTAATGGAGACATCTCTACAGGATACTCTGTAATGAAGGTCGGTTGTATCAACTGATGCTCACATTTCTCTCCGAAGATCTCATCTATAATCTTGCCTTTACCCAGTCCTTTATCGATGTGGATGTCCAAGCTCTTAGCTGTTTCTCTAAGAGCAGCTTCATCCATTTCAGAACAATCTATTCCTGTAAAGTGCTCTATCGCACCGAACATCGTATAGCGCTTCCAAGGTCTTTTAAAGCTGATCACATTATCGCCTACTTGCAACTCAGTCGTGCCATGCACCTGCATAGCTACATACTCTAACATTTCCTCCGTAAAATCCATCATCCACTCATAATCCTTATAAGCAACATAGAGTTCCATCATGGTAAACTCTGGATTATGGAAACGGCTCATCCCTTCATTTCTGAAATCCTTAGCAAATTCGAAGACCCCATCATAGCCGCCCACTATCAGTCGCTTTAGATAGAGCTCATTAGCTATCCTCAAATAGAAAGGCACATCTAGTGTATTATGATGTGTCTTGAATGGTCGCGCAGCAGCCCCACCATACATCGGCTGGAGCACTGGTGTCTCTACTTCCAGATACATTCTTTCTGTCATGAAATTTCTCATCGCATTGATCATTTTTGATCTCTGGACAAAGGTTTCTCTGACTTCTGGATTGACCGTCAGGTCTACATAGCGCTGTCGATATTTAAATTCTGGGTCAGTCACACCATCATACACTTTACCATCTGCATCTGTCTTCACGATAGGCAAAGGTTTAAGAGACTTACTAAGTATAGTCAGTTCTTTGACATGGATAGAAAGGGTCCCCGTTTTAGTCATGAAGGCAAAGCCTTTTATACCTATAAAATCTCCTAGGTCTATCAGCTTTTTGAAAACCTGATTATAGAAGGTGGTGTCCTCCCCATCCGTAATATCATCTCTACTCACATAGAGCTGCATACGACCAGTGCTGTCTTGTATCTCAGCAAAAGAGGCTTTACCCATTATCCTTCTGCTCATAAATCTACCGGCCATGCAGACTTCCTTGTAGTCCTCACTGCCTTCTGTATATCCTTCATGGACCTCTTTAGCGGTATGGGTTACAGGGTAGGTGGTACCTGGGTAAGGCTCTATGCCTAGGTCTATCATTTTCTGAAGATTCTCCCTCCTGACTAGTTCTTGCTCACTTAATTGCTGACTCATATTAAAACTT